>NZ_JBIVHR010000135.1:0-11402 GCF_044749305.1 Pseudomonas sp. NPDC089534
CTTCGGCGCCGGTAAGGTTGTAAAGGTGCGGTAAGAGCGCACCGCACGACTGGCAACAGGTCGTGGCTTGGTAAACCCCACTTGGAGCAAGACCAAATAGGGTCCCAAGGCGTGGCCCGCGCTGGGACCGGGTAGGTTGCTAAAGGTGTCCAGTGATGGCCATCGTAGACGAATGACTGTTCAAGACAGAACCCGGCTTACAGATCGACTCTCCACCTTTTTTCTTTCCCTGCTTGAATTAAAGGCGACAGGGCTGTTTATTATCAGCAGGCCTGCGCTGGATATCCGGCAGCGGCCGATGCCGTAATAGCCATTTCCCACCTTGCTTCAATCAACAGCAGAAGCAGCTTTGTAATACCGAAAAGATCTTACTCTTAACAAATCACTTTAACTTTCGAGCGCAGCTTTCTGTGCTGCTTCAAGTTATTGGTCGCAGGTGTCCGCCGGATTCTCGTTGTGCCTCCTTTTATGCTCCTAAATCTCCGTTCTGTAAGGCTTTTCCTTTAATCCGCGCCTTGACGGTGTGGTGGGCGCATTCCTATAGTGTGCGCAAGTGGCGGAAAGTGGCATGAAGTGGGTTTTCTGAGCTCAAAACGCTAAAAATTGGAGAAACGCAGACGTGTTTCGCGGAGCCAACGCTATCAGTCTCGACGCAAAGGGCCGTCTCGCCATGCCGAGCCGGTACCGTGACGAGCTCGTTTCGCGTAGTTCCGGGCAGTTGATCGTCACGATCGACGCCGTTGATCCGTGTCTGTGTGTCTACCCGCTCGATGAGTGGGAAATTATTGAAACCAAGTTGCGCGCGCTGCCTTCGCTTCGCGAAGAGAACCGCCGCCTGCAACGTTTGCTGATCGGCAACGCCGTCGACCTCGAGCTCGACGGCAGCGGCCGTTTCCTGGTTCCGCCGCGTTTGCGCGAGTACGCGAAGCTCGACAAGCGCGCGATGCTGGTGGGCCAACTGAACAAGTTCCAACTGTGGGACGAAGATGCCTGGAACGCGGTTTCCGCCGCCGACCTCGCTGCCATACAACAACCGGGCGCCATGCCCGACGAACTGCGTGATCTGATCCTGTGACTATTGATAGCGGCTTCAACCACATCACCGTACTGCTTGACGAAGCCGTCGAGGCTCTCGCCGTACGTCCTGATGGCTGCTATCTGGACGGCACGTTCGGACGCGGCGGGCACAGCCGGCTGATCCTCAGCAAGCTGGGGCCTGACGGGCGGCTCCTCGGATTCGACAAGGATCCTCAGGCGATTGCCACCGGGCAAACGCTAGCGGCCGAAGACGGCCGCTTTGTCGTTGTGCAGCGCAGCTTTGCCGAGCTCGGCGCGGAAGTGGCCGAGCGCGGCCTGTCCGGCAAGGTCAGCGGCATCCTGCTCGATCTGGGCGTGTCCTCGCCGCAGCTCGACGACCCGGAGCGCGGGTTCAGTTTCCTCAACGACGGTCCGCTGGACATGCGCATGGATCCGTCCCGCGGCATCAGCGCGGCGGAGTTCGTCAACACCGCACCGGTCGAGGAAATCGCCCGGGTGTTCAAGGAGTACGGCGAAGAGCGGTTCTCCGGTCGCATGGCCCGTGCCGTGGTCGAGCGCCGTGACGTCACGCCGTTCGAGCGCACCGGCGACCTGGCCGAAGTCCTCAAGGTCGCCAACCCGGCCTGGGAAAAGGGCAAGAACCCGGCGACCCGTGCGTTCCAGGGCCTGCGCATCCACGTCAACAACGAACTGGGCGACCTGGAGGCGGGCCTTGAGGCCGCGCTCGAGTGCCTGGAAGTCGGCGGCCGTCTGGTGGTCATCAGTTTCCATTCGCTGGAAGACCGCATCGTCAAACTGTTCATGCGCAAGCTGGTGAAGGGCGAAGCCGACAACCTGCCGCGCAACCTGCCGGTTCGTCACGTGGCGTTCGAGCCGAAGATCAAGATCCACGGCAAGGCGCAGACGGCCTCCGACGCCGAGCTCAAGGCCAACCCGCGCTCGCGCAGCGCGGTCATGCGTGTGGCGGAGAAGCTGCGGTGAGCAAGCTATTCGCCAAGCCCCTGCCGGGCGGCAGCTTCTTCATGCTGCTGCTGTTCATCGGCGTGCTCGTGTCGGCCATCGGCGTGTCCTACAGCGCCCACTGGAACCGGCAGTTGCTCAACACCCTGTACAACGAGCTGAGCGTGCGCGACAAGGCGCAGGCCGAGTGGGGCCGTTTGATCCTGGAGCAAAGCACCTGGACCGCCCACAGCCGCATCGAAGTGCTGGCCACCGAGCAGCTGAAGATGCACATCCCCGGCGCGGCTGACGTGAAGATGGTGGCGCCATGATGAAGCTCGAAGGCGCACTTTTCCCATGGCGGTTCCGCCTGGTGGTGGGGCTGCTCGGCATCATGGTCGCGGCGATCTGCTGGCGGATCATCGACCTGCAGGTGGTCGACCGTGACTTCCTTAAAGGTCAGGGCGATGCGCGCAGCGTGCGTCACATTCCGATTCCGGCCCACCGCGGCCTGATCACCGACCGCAACGGCGAACCGCTTGCCGTGAGCACGCCGGTGACCACCCTGTGGGCCAACGCCAAGGAAATGCAGCTGGCCAAAGAAAAATGGCCGGCATTGGCGGCTGCGCTGGGACAGGATCCGAAAGCCCTGGCCGAACGTCTCGAGGCGCAGGCGAACAAGGAATTCATCTACCTGGTGCGCGGGTTGACCCCCGAGCAGGGCCAGGCCGTGCTCGACCTGAAAGTGCCGGGCGTCTACGGCATCGAAGAGTTCCGCCGCTTCTACCCAGCCGGCGAAGTCACCGCGCACATGGTCGGCTTCACCGACATCGACGACCACGGCCGCGAAGGCGTCGAACTCGCCTACGACGAATGGCTCGCCGGGGTGCCGGGCAAACGACAGGTCATCAAGGATCGGCGCGGTCGGCTGATCAAGGACGTCCAGGTCACCAAGAACGCCAAGGCCGGCAAGCCCTTGGCGTTGTCGATTGACCTGCGCCTGCAGTACCTGGCCAACCGCGAACTGCGCAACGCGATCATCGAGAACGGCGCCAAGGCCGGCAGTCTGGTGATCATGGACGTGAAGACCGGCGAGATCCTCGCCATGGTCAACCAGCCGACCTACAACCCGAACAACCGCCGCTACCTGCAGCCGGCCATGATGCGCAACCGGGCGATGATCGACGTGTTCGAGCCGGGTTCGACCATGAAGGCCATTTCCATGAGCGCCGCGATCGAAAGCGGACGCTGGAAGCCGAGCGACACCGTCGAGGTGTACCCGGGCAGCCTGCAGATCGGCAAATACACCATCAAGGACGTGTCCAAGACCGAAGGCCCGGTGCTGGACATGACCGGCATCCTGATCAATTCCAGTAACGTCGGCATGAGCAAGGTCGCGTTCGACATCGGCGGCGAGACCATTTTCCGCCTGGCGCAGAAGCTGGGCCTCGGCCAGGACACCGGCCTGGGCTTCCCCGGCGAGCGTGTCGGCAACCTGCCGAACTACAGGGACTGGCGCAAGGCCGAAACCGCGACGCTGTCCTACGGCTACGGTGTTTCCGTCACCGCGATCCAGCTCGTGCATGCGTTCTCGGCACTGGCCAACAACGGTCGCCTCGCGCCGCTGACCCTGATCAAAACCGACAAGGCTCCGCAGACCACCCAGGTGCTGCCGGAAGCCGTGGCGAAAACCATGCAAGGCATGCTGCAGCAGGTGATCGAAGCCCCGCGCGGCGTGTTCCGTGCGCAGGTGCCGGCGTATCACGTGGGCGGCAAGTCGGGTACGGCGCGTAAGACGTCGGTCGGCACCAAGGGCTATGCGGAAAACTCCTACCGCTCGTTGTTCGCCGGTTTCGGCCCGATGAGCGATCCGCGCTACGCCATCGTCGTGGTGATCGATGAGCCGACCAAGGCCGGCTACTTCGGCGGTCTGGTGTCGGCGCCGGTGTTCAGCCGCGTGATGTCCGGCACCCTGCGCCTGATGAACGTCACCCCGGACAACCTGCCGACCACACAACAGGCCAACGCCACCCCGGCCGTTCCGCTGAAAGCCAATGGAGGGCGCGGCTGATGTCTCTGAGTCTGAACAAGATCTTCCCTCACGCCGGCCACGATCTGCTGATCCGTGAACTGGCGCTGGACAGCCGCAACGTGCGCGCCGGCGACCTGTTCCTCGCGGTGCCGGGCGGCAAGTTCGACGGCCGTGCCCACATCGCCGACGCGCTGGCGCGCGGCGCCGCGGCCGTGGCCTATGAAGTGGAAGGCGCCACGGTGCTGCCGATCACCGACGTGCCGCTGATCCCGGTCAAGGGGCTGGCGGCGCAGCTGTCGGACATCGCCGGGCGCTTCTACGGCGAGCCCAGCCATCACCTGAACCTGATCGGCGTCACCGGCACCAACGGCAAGACCAGCGTGACCCAACTGGTGGCCCAGGCCCTGGACCTGCTCGGCCAGCATTGCGGCATCGTCGGAACCCTCGGCTCCGGTTTCTACGGCGCGCTGCAGAGCGGCCTGCACACCACGCCGAACCCGATCGCCATGCAGGCGACCCTGGGCGACCTGAAAAAGGCCGGCGCCAAGGCCGTGGCCATGGAAGTGTCGTCCCATGGCCTGGATCAGGGCCGGGTCACGGCGCTGGCGTTCGACGTGGCGGTGATGACCAACCTGTCCCGCGATCACCTCGACTACCACGGCACCATGGAAGCCTACGCGGCGACCAAGGCCAGGCTGTTCGCCTGGAACGACCTGAAATGCCGGGTGGTCAACCTCGACGACGACTTCGGCCGGCAACTGGCCGCCGAACAGCGCGAGTCGCGGCTGATCACCTACAGCCTGCTCGACAGCGGCGCCTACCTCTATTGCCGCGAAGCGCAGTTCGATGACCACGGCGTGCGCGCCACGCTGGTCACGCCCCAGGGCGAACATCACCTGCGCAGCACGCTGCTGGGCCGCTTCAACCTGAGCAACGTGCTGGCGGCGGTCGGTGCGTTGCTCGGCCTGGACTACCCGCTGGACGAAATCCTCAAGGTGCTGCCGAAGCTCGAAGGCCCGGCCGGACGCATGCAGCGCCTGGGCGGCGGTAGCCAGCCGCTGGTGGTGGTCGACTACGCCCACACGCCGGATGCGCTGGAAAAGGTCCTGACCGCGTTGCGCCCGCACGTCAAAGGCCAACTGCTGTGCCTGTTCGGCTGCGGCGGCGACCGTGACCGCGGCAAGCGTCCGCTGATGGCCGAAGTGGTGGAGCGTCTGGCCGACCGCGTGCTGGTCACCGACGACAACCCGCGCACGGAAGATCCGGCGCAGATCTTCGACGACATCCGTGCCGGTTTCGCGGCTGTGGATAACGTCACCTTCGTGGCCGGCCGTGGCCAGGCCATCGCTCAATTGATCGCTGGCGCTTCGGCCGACGACGTGATCGTCCTGGCCGGCAAGGGCCATGAGGACTATCAGGAAATCAACGGCCAGCGGCATGCCTTTTCCGATCTGGTGGAAGCCGATCATGCCCTGACCGCGTGGGAGGTGGCCCATGCTTAAGGCCCTGAAACTCAGCGAACTGACCAACACCCTCGACGCGCGGCTGATCGCCGGCGACGCAAGCTTCGACGGCGTCAGCATCGACAGCCGCGCGATCAAGCCCGGCCAGCTGTTCATCGCCCTGACCGGCCCGCGTTTCGACGGTCACGACTACCTCAACGAGGTCGCCGCCAAAGGCGCGGTCGCGGCGCTGGTCGAGCGCGAGATCGCCGACAGCACGCTGCCGCAATTGCTGGTCAAGGACACCCGTCAGGCGCTGGGCCAGTTGGGTGCGCTCAACCGTGCCGCGTTCACCCACCCGGTGGCGGCCGTGACCGGCTCCAGCGGCAAGACTACGGTCAAGGAAATGCTCGCGGGCATTCTGCGTACCCGTGGCTCGGTGCACGCGACCCGCGGCAACCTGAACAACGACCTCGGCGTACCGCTGACCCTGCTCGAACTCGCCCCGGAACACAGCGCGGCGGTGATCGAGCTGGGGGCTTCGCGCCTGGGCGAGATCGCCTACACCGTCGGCCTGACCAAGCCCCACGTGGCGATCCTCAACAACGCAGGCACCGCCCACGTCGGCGAGTTCGGCGGGCCGGAGAAGATCGTCGAAGCCAAGGGCGAAATCATCGAAGGGCTGGCCGCCGACGGCACCGCGGTGCTGAACCTCGACGACAAGGCCTTCGGCATCTGGAAGACCCGCGCCGCCGGGCGCAAGGTGCTGACCTTCGCCCTGAACAACCCGCAGGCGGATTTCCACGCCAGCGACCTGGCCACCGACGCACGCGGCTGCCCGGCGTTCACCCTGCACAGCCCGGCCGGCAAGGAACGGGTGCAACTGAACCTGCTCGGCACCCACAACGTCGCCAACGCCCTGGCCGCCGCCGCCGCGGCCCATGCCTTGGGCGTGTCGCCGTTCGGCATCGCCACCGGGCTCGGCGCGGTGCAGCCGGTCAAGGGGCGCACCGTCGCGCAATTGGCGAAGAACGGCCAGCGCGTGATCGACGACACCTACAACGCAAACCCCACCTCCATGTGCGCGGCCGTTGATATACTCGCCGGCTTTTCCGGCCGCACCGTTCTGGTGCTCGGGGATATCGGCGAGTTGGGCGACTGGGCGGAGCAGGGGCACCGCGACGTGGGCGAGTACGCCCGGGGCAAGGTTTCCGCGCTTTACGCCGTCGGCCCGCTGATGGCCCATGCCGTGAACGCTTTCGGTGCGCAGGCGCATCACTTCGGCACCCAGGCCGAACTGATCCAGGCCCTCGCCGCCGAACAGGACACAAACACCACCATTTTGATCAAGGGCTCGCGCAGCGCGGCGATGGAAAACATCGTGGCGGCCCTGTGCGGTTCCAGTCTGGAGAAACATTAATGCTGCTGCTGCTAGCGGAGTATCTGCAACAGTTCTACAAAGGCTTCGCGGTCTTCCAGTACCTGACCCTGCGCGGGATTCTCGGTGTGCTGACCGCGCTGGTCCTGTCGCTGTGCTACGGCCCATGGATGATCCGCACCCTGCAGAACCGCCAGATCGGCCAGGCCGTGCGCAACGACGGCCCGCAATCGCACCTGTCCAAGTCGGGTACGCCGACCATGGGCGGCGCCCTGATCCTGTCGTCCATCGGCGTCAGCACCCTGCTGTGGGCCGACCTCACCAACCGTTACGTCTGGGTCGTGCTGCTGGTGACCTTGCTGTTCGGCGCCATCGGCTGGGTCGACGACTACCGCAAGGTGATCGAGAAGAACTCCCGCGGCCTGCCGAGCCGCTGGAAGTATTTCTGGCAGTCGGTGTTCGGCCTCGGCGCCGCGATCTTCCTTTACATGACCGCCGCGACGCCGGTGGAAACCACCCTGATCCTGCCGATGCTCAAGGACTACAGCATTCCGCTGGGCGCCGGCTTCATCGTGCTGACCTACTTCGTGATCGTCGGTTCGAGCAACGCGGTCAACCTGACCGACGGCCTCGACGGCCTGGCGATCATGCCGACCGTGATGGTCGGCGGCGGCCTGGGCATCTTCTGCTACCTGTCGGGCAACGTGAAGTTCGCCGAATACCTGCTGATCCCTTACGTGCCGGGCGCGGGCGAGCTGATCGTGTTCTGCGGTGCGCTGATCGGCGCCGGCCTGGGCTTCCTGTGGTTCAACACCTATCCGGCCCAGGTCTTCATGGGCGACGTCGGCGCACTGGCGCTGGGCGCCGCGCTGGGCACCATCGCCGTGATCGTGCGCCAGGAAATCGTCCTGTTCATCATGGGCGGCGTGTTCGTGATGGAGACCCTTTCGGTGGTCATCCAGGTCGCCTCCTTCAAATTGACCGGCCGCCGCGTGTTCCGCATGGCGCCGATCCACCACCACTTTGAACTCAAGGGCTGGCCCGAGCCGCGCGTGATCGTCCGCTTCTGGATCATCACCGTGATTCTCGTGCTGATCGGCCTTGCCACCCTGAAGCTGAGGTAGAACGAGTGTCCCTGATCGCTTCCGACCACTTCCGCATCATTGTCGGCCTCGGCAAGAGCGGCATGTCCCTGGTTCGCTTCCTGGCGAACCGGGGCGTGGCGTTTGCGGTGGCCGACACGCGGGAAAACCCGCCGGAACTGGCCACGCTCAAGCGTGACTATCCGCACGTGGAAGTGCGTTGTGGCGAGCTGGACGTCGAGTTCCTGTGCCGTGCCGACGAACTCTACGTGAGCCCCGGCCTGGCGCTGGCGACCCCAGCGCTGCAGGCCGCTGCGGCCCGTGGCGTGAAACTGTCCGGCGACATCGAGCTGTTCGCGCGCAACGCGAAGGCGCCGATCGTGGCCATCAGCGGTTCCAACGCGAAAAGCACCGTCACCACCCTGGTCGGCGAGATGGCGGCTGCGGCCGGCAAACGCGTGGCGGTGGGCGGCAACCTCGGCACGCCGGCGCTGGACCTTCTGAGCGACGACGTCGAGCTGTACGTGATGGAGCTGTCGAGCTTCCAGCTGGAGACCACCGACCAGCTCAACGCCGAAGTGGCGACCGTGCTCAACATCAGCGAAGACCACATGGACCGCTACAGCGGCCTGCCGGCCTACCACCTGGCCAAGCACCGGATCTTCCGGGGCGCCAAGCAGTTCGTGGTCAACCGTCAGGACGCCCTGAGCCGTCCGTTGATGGGCGAGGGCCAGCCGTGCTGGACCTTCGGCCTGACCAAGCCGGACTTCAAGGCGTTCGGCATTCGCGAGGAGGGCGGCGAGAAGTGGCTGGCCTTCGAATTCCAGAACCTGATGCCGGTGCGCGAGCTGAAGATCCGCGGCGCCCACAACCAGTCCAACGCCCTGGCGGCGCTGGCGCTCGGCCATGCGGTCGGCCTGCCGTTCGACGCGATGCTCGCGGCGCTGCGCACCTTCGCCGGTCTCGAACACCGCTGCCAGTGGGTGCGTGACGTGGACGGCGTCGGCTACTACAACGACTCCAAGGCCACCAACGTCGGCGCCGCGCTGGCCGCCATCGAAGGCCTGGGCGCGGACATCGACGGCAAGATCGTGCTGATCGCCGGCGGCGACGGCAAGGGCGCCGAATTCCATGACCTGCGCGATCCGGTGGCGGCGCACTGCCGTGCCGTGATCCTGATGGGCCGCGACAGCGACAAGATCGGCGAGGCCATCGGCGAAGCCGTGCCGCTGATCCGTGCCTGCTCGCTGGTCGAGGCCGTTGCGCAATGCCGCGCCGCCGCCCGTCCGGGCGACGTCGTGCTGCTGTCGCCGGCCTGCGCCAGTTTCGACATGTTCAAGAACTACGAAGACCGTGGTCACCAGTTCGTCCGCGCCGTGGAGGACCTGGCATGAGCCTGAAAGGGATCATCAAGCCGTACCCGTCGCCGATCATCACCGGACGCGGCATCGACCTCGACTTCCCGATGCTCGCCGGCTGCCTGGCGTTGCTGGGGCTCGGGCTGATCATGATCGCCTCGGCGTCGACCGAAGTGGCGGCGGCCCAGTCGGGCAGCGCCCTCTATTACATGATCCGCCACCTGATCTACATCGTGCTGGGGCTGGGCGCGTGCGTCGTGACCATGATGATCCCGATCGCCACCTGGCAGCGCATGGGCTGGATGATGCTGATCGGCGCCTTCGGCCTG
The DNA here is from genome assembly GCF_044749305.1 of Pseudomonas sp. NPDC089534. Classification (NCBI taxonomy): domain Bacteria; kingdom Pseudomonadati; phylum Pseudomonadota; class Gammaproteobacteria; order Pseudomonadales; family Pseudomonadaceae; genus Pseudomonas; species Pseudomonas sp. NPDC089534. The sequence continues at coordinate 9,599 of NZ_JBIVHR010000135.1, forward strand.
CTGGTGATGGTGATCGTCCCCGGCATCGGCCGCGAGGTGAACGGTTCGATGCGCTGGATCGGCTTCAGCTTCTTCAACGTGCAGCCTTCCGAGATCGCCAAGGTGTTCGTGGTGATCTACCTCGCCGGCTACCTGGTGCGCCGGCAGAAGGAAGTGCGCGAAAGCTGGATGGGCTTCTTCAAGCCGTTCATCGTGCTGCTGCCGATGGCGGGCCTGCTGCTGATGGAGCCGGACTTCGGCGCCACCGTGGTGATGATGGGCGCGGCCGCAGCGATGCTGTTCCTGGGCGGCGTCGGCCTGTTCCGGTTCTCCCTGATGGTGGTGCTGGCGGTCGCGGCGGTGGTGCTGCTGATCCAGATGCAGCCATACCGGATGGCGCGTCTGACCAACTTCGCCGACCCGTGGGCCGACCAGTTCGGCGCCGGCTACCAGCTGTCCCAGGCGCTGATCGCATTCGGTCGCGGCGAGTGGCTGGGCGTCGGCCTGGGCAACAGCGTGCAGAAGCAGTTCTACCTGCCGGAAGCCCACACCGACTTCGTGTTCTCGGTGCTGGCCGAGGAGCTGGGCGCCGTGGGTTCGCTGTGCACCGTGGCGCTGTTCGTCTTCGTGTGTATCCGGGGCATGTACATCGGCCTGTGGGCCGAGAAGGCCAAACAGTTTTTTGCCGCCTATGTCGCTTACGGGCTGTCGTTCCTTTGGATCGGCCAGTTCCTGATCAACATCGGCGTGAACGTCGGCCTGCTGCCGACCAAGGGCCTGACCTTGCCGTTCCTCAGTTACGGCGGCAGCTCCCTGGTGATCTGCTGCGCCTGCCTCGGCCTGCTGCTGCGGATCGAGTGGGAGAGCCGCACGCACCTGGGCAGCGAAGAGATGGAATTCCATGAGAGCGACTTCGCCGAGGAGCCGAACCATGGGCGCTAACGTATTGATCATGGCCGGCGGCACCGGCGGCCACGTGTTCCCGGCGCTGGCCTGTGCCCGCGAGTTCCAGGCGCGCGGCTACACCGTGCACTGGCTCGGCACCCCGCGCGGGATCGAGAACGACCTGGTGCCGGCCGCCGGCCTGGAACTGCACCGCATCAACGCCACCGGCCTGCGGGGCAAGGGCAAGCTGTCGCTGCTCAAGGCGCCGTTCATGCTGCTCAAGTCGGTGCTGCAGGCCCGTGCCGTGATGCGCCGCCTCAAGCCGGTGTGCGTGGTCGGTTTCGGCGGTTATGTGACCGGCCCCGGCGGCGTCGCCGCGAAGCTGGCCGGCGTGCCGGTGATCGTTCACGAGCAGAACGCCGTGGCCGGCACCGCCAATCGGATGCTGGTGCCGTTCGCCGCCCGGGTGTGTGAAGCGTTTCCCGACACCTTTACCCTGTCGGACAGCCGCCGCACCACCGGTAACCCGGTGCGCAGCGAGCTGTTCCTCGAAACGCCGCGGCAGGCCCTGGCCGGCCGCAAGGCGCGTTTGCTGATCCTGGGCGGAAGCCTGGGCGCAGAACCGTTGAACAAGCTGTTGCCTGAAGCCCTGGCGCAAGTCGCTGCCGACCTGCGTCCGGAGGTGTTCCACCAGGCCGGCAAGAACCACGATGAAGTGACTGCAGAGCGCTACCGCGCCGCCGGCGTCGACGCGCAGGTGCAGCCGTTCATCAAAGACATGGCCCAGGCCTATGGCTGGGCTGACCTGGTGGTGTGCCGCGCAGGCGCCCTGACCATCAGTGAACTGGCCGCCGCCGGTCTGCCCTCGATGCTGGTGCCCTTGCCCCACGCCATCGATTTCTATCTCAATCCGGAGCCCGCCAACCCGCCTCAGCCCAGC
>NZ_JBIVHR010000136.1:0-11098 GCF_044749305.1 Pseudomonas sp. NPDC089534
CTTCCGATCTATCACTTTGTGAGCCTTGTGAACATTGTTGATTGCGTAGGCCAGTTGACGACGGCCCCAGTCTTCCAGACGGTGGATTTTGCCGCCGTCTTCTTCGATCAGCTTGGTGTAACGCTCAACCATGCCGCCGACTTGCTCGCTCTGGTCAGGGTGGACCAGAAAGATGATTTCGTAATGACGCATGAATGCTCCTTACGGGTTGTAGCCTGCCGCTTGAAAACGGTCAGACAAGGAGTGAATGACACTAGTGGACTTGCCGGCGCGGGGCACATGCGTGCCTGCCGTCACAGCAAGGGGCGCAATTGTAGAGAAGGGGCTGCGCAGGCGCAAGGCAATTGGTGATTATTTGAACAACCCCTGCCCGGCGGCGCACTCACCGACGCCATCGCCAGCGGGTGGCTCCCACAGGGCTGCGGGGCGAATGCAGAATCCGCGGTCGCCGAAAAACGTGTGGGAGCGGGCTTGCCCGCGAAAGCGATGGGTCAGCCGACAAGAATGTCACTGACAGACCGCATTCGCGCGCAACCCCGCTCCCACATTTACGACCTTGAAGCTTAAGGCTTCTTGACGGCCGCCTTGGCCCGGCGCTGGCGCTGGGCTTCGAACAGGCACACGCCGGTGGCCACGGACACGTTGAGGCTGCTGACGCTGCCGGCCATCGGCAGGTTCACCAGATAGTCGCAATGTTCGCGGGTCAAACGACGCATGCCCTTGCCTTCGGCGCCCATGATCAGGATGGTCGGGCCGGTCAGGTCCTGGTCATAGAGGCTGGTTTCAGCCTCGCCCGCCGTACCGACGATCCACAGGCCGCGCTGCTGGAGCTTTTCCAGGGTGCGCGCCAGGTTGGTCACGGCCACCAGCGGAATCACTTCCGCCGCACCGCAGGCGACCTTGCGCACCACCGGGGTCAGGGTCGCCGACTTGTCCTTGGGCACGATCACGGCCAGCGCGCCGGCGGCATCCGCCGAACGCAGGCAGGCGCCGAGGTTGTGCGGGTCGGTCACGCCGTCGAGCACCAGCAGCAACGGTGCGCCCTCGGTGCGGTCGAGCAGCTCGTCGAGCATCGCCTCGCCCCACACCTGGCTCGGGCTGACTTCCGCCACCACGCCTTGGTGAACGCCTTCAACCCAGGCGTCCATTTCGCGGCGCTCGGCCTGGCCGACCGGAACGCGGTTCTCGTTGGCCAGCTCGATCAGCGGCTGCACCCGCGGATCGTTGCGGCTTTCGGCCAGCCAGATCTGCTTGACGCGCTTGGGATGGTGACGCAGCAACGCTTCTACCGCGTGCACACCGTAGATTTTTTCCAGCTGACTCATGACTTGGCCTTGGGTTTACGCGCCCCGCCGCTTTTGGCCGGAGCGGAGCCCGACTTCGGCGGGCCCTTGCGGTGTTTGCTTGGCTTGGCTGGCTTGCTGCCCGGCGCCGACCGTCCGGTCTTGCCCCCGGCTGGCGCCTTGCCGCCGTTCTTGGCCTCGGCCAGCAGCGCTTTCTTCATTTCGCGGCTTTTGCGCACTTCGGCGTTCTTCGCCACGGCGTCGCTCGGACGGTAGGCATCGGATGCCTTCTCCTTGGCGGGACGGCGGCTGGCGGCTTTCGCCGGGGCCGGAGCCGGTTCGGCGGCGGCTTTGGCGGCTGACGCTGCGGTTTCGGTGCTGCGCTTCTTGCGGCCGACCGGTGCGTTGACGGTCTTCTCCGCCATTTCGAAATCGATCTTGCGTTCGTCGAGGTCGACGCGCATGACCCGCACTTCCACGGTGTCGCCCAGGCGGAAGCTGCGGCCGGTGCGCTCACCGGCCAGGCGGTGGTGCACCGGGTCGAAGTGGTAGTAGTCGCCCGGCAACGCGGTGACGTGCACCAGGCCTTCGACGTAGATGTCGGTCAGCTCGACGAACAGGCCGAAACCGGTCACGGCGGTGATCACCCCCGGGAACGACTCGCCCACGCGGTCTTTCATGAACTCGCACTTGAGCCAGTTCACCACGTCGCGGGTCGCCTCGTCGGCGCGGCGCTCGCTCATCGAGCACTGCTCGCCGAGCTGCTCCAGCGCCGCCTCGTCGTAAGGGTAGATGCGCGCTTTCGGAATGGTCATCGCACCGGCACGGCGCACGTGCGGAGTGTTCTGCTTCGAATGGATCACGCTGCGGATCGCCCGGTGCGTGAGCAGGTCCGGGTAGCGGCGGATCGGCGAAGTGAAGTGGGTATAGGCTTCGTAGTTCAGGCCGAAGTGGCCGTCGTTCTCGGCGCTGTACACCGCCTGGCTCAGGGAGCGCAGCATCACGGTCTGGATCAGGTGGAAATCCGGACGGTCCTTGATGCCCGCCAGCAGAGCCTGGTAGTCCTTCGGCGTCGGGCCTTCCTTGCCTTTGTGCAGGGACAGGCCGAGCTCGCCGAGGAACGCGCGCAGTTTTTCCAGACGCTCCGGCGGCGGGCCGTCGTGGACGCGGTACAGCGCAGGGATCTCATGCTTCTGCAGGAATTCGGCGGTGGCCACGTTGGCCGCCAGCATGCACTCCTCGATCAGCTTGTGCGCGTCGTTGCGGGTGGTCGGACGGATTTCGGCGATCTTGCGCTCGGAACCGAAGATGATCCGGGTTTCCTGGGTCTCGAAATCGATCGCGCCGCGCACGTGACGGGCAGCCAGCAGCACCTTGTACAGCGCATAGAGCTGCTTGAGGTGCGGCACGAGGTCGGTGTACTCGCCGCGCAGCTTGCGGCCTTCGGCGGCTTTCGGCGTTTCGAGCATCGCGCTGACCTTGTTGTAGGTCAGGCGCGCGTGGGAGTGGATCACCGCTTCATAGAAGCAGTAGTCGGTCATTTCGCCGGATTTGGAGATGGTCATTTCGCAGACCATGGCCAGCCGGTCGACGTGCGGATTCAGCGAGCACAGGCCGTTGGACAGTTCCTCCGGCAGCATCGGAATCACGCGCTCGGGGAAGTACACCGAGTTGCCGCGCACCTGGGCCTCGGCGTCCAGGGCCGAACCGATCTTCACGTAGCTGGAAACGTCGGCGATCGCCACGTACAGCTTCCAGCCGCCGGAGAACAGGCGCAGCTTGCCGGGTTTGGCTTCGCAGTAGACCGCGTCGTCGAAGTCCCGGGCGTCCTCGCCGTCGATGGTGACGAACGGCAGGTGGCGCAGGTCAATGCGCTTCTCTTTGTCCTTCTCTTCCACTTCCGGCTTGAGCTTGCGGGCTTCCTTGACCACGGCCTCGGGCCAGACGTGCGGAATGTCGTAGGTACGCAGGGCGACATCGATCTCCATGCCCGGCGCCATGTAGTTGCCCACGACCTCGATCACATCGCCCTGGGGCTGGAAGCGCGGGGTCGGCCAGTGGGTGATCTTCACCTCGACGAACTGGCCGATCTGGGCGTTGGCGTTGCGGCCCGGCGTCACCAGCACTTCCTGCTGGATCTTCGGGTTGTCGGCCACGACGAAACCGATGCCGCCCTCTTCGAAATAGCGGCCGACGATGCTTTCGTGGGCGCGGGAGACCACTTCGACGATCACGCCTTCACGGCGGCCGCGACGGTCGACACCGGACACCCGTGCCAGGGCACGGTCGCCGTCGAACACCAGGCGCATCTGCGCCGGGCTCATGAACAGGTCCTCGGAGCCGTCGTCCGGCACCAGGAAGCCGAAGCCGTCGCGGTGACCGCTGATGCGGCCCAGGATCAGGTCGAGCTTGTCCACCGGCGCATACGTGCCGCGGCGGGTGTAGATCAGTTGGGCGTCGCGCTCCATGGCACGCAGGCGGCGGCGCAGGGCTTCGATCTGGTCTTCGGTGGTCAGACCGAACTCTTCGACCAGCTCTTCGCGGGCAGCGGGCGAACCCCGGTCAGCAAGGTGCTGCAGGATCAGTTCGCGGCTGGGAATGGGGTTTTCGTATTTTTCCGCTTCACGAGCGGCCTCGGGATCGAGGGACTGCCAATCGGCCATTAGAGAGTTTTCACCTTGTCTATATGCGGGCTAGTTTGGCATAGGCGCCATGAAACGGGAAATTTCACGCTATATATGACCCATCTGAGGCCTTGTATCGACGCCGCCAAAGCGTTTTGAACGCCGCCGGTAAAAAAAATCATTTTTTTGCGCACCAGGGGTTTACAGTTAATTGGGCGCTCCGTATAGTGCGCGCCATCGACAACGCAGACACGTTGACGAAGCTGCCCAGGTGGTGAAATTGGTAGACACGCCAGCTTCAGGTGCTGGTGACCTTACGGTCGTGGAAGTTCGAGTCTTCTCCTGGGCACCAATTTCGAGTCTCGTGACTCACACAAAAAACCCGCGAAAGCGGGTTTTTTGCATTCTGCCCTCCCGATTCGCAAAAGAAGATTTATTAAAATCAAATCAGGGGTTTACAGATCAAAATGCGCTCCGTATAGTGCGCGACATCAACAGCGACATCGCTGATTGAGAAGCCCAGGTGGTGAAATTGGTAGACACGCCAGCTTCAGGTGCTGGTGACCTTACGGTCGTGGAAGTTCGAGTCTTCTCCTGGGCACCAATTCAGAAAAAACCCGCGAAAGCGGGTTTTTTCGTTTCTGTGGCGAGGGAGCTTGCTCCCGCCGGCGGGCAAGGCCCGCCTCAGCTTAGCCACAACACCGGACGGCGACGACTTCGCAGCCGAGCGGGAGCAAACACCCTCACCGCAGAATCCACCCCCCTCCCCGCACATAGCAAACACTCGCCCCAACCTCAAGGCGCATTTGAGAACCAAACTCGTTTATCATTGTTGCAAGTTTTTGCAATGCGACAGTGAGGAACCCTGCGAATGATGCTTCGAAATACCCTGCGCCGCGGCTTGACCTTCACCCTGCTCGGCCTGGCACTCGCCACTCCCCTCACCCAGGCTGCCGACGCAGTCTCCCTGACGCTCTACAACGGCCAGCACAAGGAAGTCGGCGAAGCGATCGCCAAGGCCTTCGAAGCCAAGACCGGCATTCACGTCAACGTGCGCAAGGGCAGCAGCAACCAGCTCGCCAGCCAGGTCATCGAGGAAGGCGACCGCTCTCCCGCCGACGTGATCTACACCGAAGAATCCCCGCCCCTGAACAACCTGGGCGAACAGGGCCTCCTGGCCAAGGCCGACGACGCCACCCTGGCGGTGCTGCCCAAAGAATACGTCGCCGGCAACGGCACCTGGATCGGCGTCACCGCGCGGGTGCGTGTCGTGGCGTTCAACCCCAAGCTGATCGACGAAAAGGACCTGCCCAAGTCGGTGCTGGATTTCGCCGATCCGCAATGGCAAGGCAAGGTCGGCTTCGTCCCGACCAGCGGCGCGTTCCAGGAACAGGCCGTGGCGATCATCAAAAAGCACGGCCGCGAAGCCGCCGAAGAATGGCTGACCGGCCTGCGCGCCTTCGGCAAGACCTACAGCAACAACATGGTCGCCCTCAAGGCGGTGGAAAACGGCGAAGTGGCCACCGTCCTGGTGAACAACTACTACTGGTTCGCCCTGCAACGCGAGAAAGGCAAACTGGATTCGAAACTGCATTACTTCACCGGCGGCGACGTCGGCGGGCTGATCACCGTGTCCAGCGCGGCGGTCCTGAAATCCAGCAAGCACCCCAAGGAAGCCCAGCAGTTCCTCGCCTACATGGCCAGCGAAGAGGGCCAGCGCGTGATCACCCAGACCACCGCCGAGTACCCGCTCCATAAAGGCATGGAGTCGGACCGCGGGCTCAAGCCGTTCAGCGAGCTGGAGGCGCCGGACGTGACCCCGGCCGACCTCGGCAATGCCGAAGAGGCACTGGACCTGGAACGTGAAGTCGGCCTGAACTGATGGCCGCCCCGCTCTCCGCCCCAACGCGTGGCGGCTACCTGCCGCGGCGCAGGCGGCCGTCGGTCTGGCTGCTGCTGCCGGTGTTGCTGCTGGTGGTGCTGAGCCTGCTGCCGCTGGCCTATGTCGGCCTCAAGGCCTGGCAGGCCGGCTGGACGCAGGCGCTGCACCTGCTGTGGCGCCCCTACGTGTTCGGCCTGCTGCGCAACACCCTGGCGCTGATGGTCGGCGTGACGCTGGCCTGCGGCGTGATCGGCCTGTCGCTGGCCTGGCTGCTGGAGCGCAGCAACCTGCCGGGACGGCGCCTGTGGGGCGTGATCCTGTGCCTGCCGTTCGCCGTGCCGGCGTTCGTCAGCAGCTTCACCTGGGTGTCCCTGAGCGCGCAGTTCGAAGGCCTCGGCGGGGCGATCCTGGTGATGAGCCTGTCGAAGTATCCGCTGATCTTCCTGCCGGTCGCGGCGACGCTGCGCAACCTCGACCCGTCCCTGGAAGAATCGGCCCGCACGCTGGGGCAGAGCCGCTGGGGCGTGTTCTTTCGCGTCACCCTGCCGCTGCTCTGGCCGTCGCTGCTGGCGGGCTCGCTGCTGATCGCCCTGCACATGCTGGTGGAGTTCGGCGCACTGTCGATCATCGGCCTGCAGACCTTCACCACCGCGATCTATCAACAGTTCGAACTGGAATTCAGCAATGCCAACGCGGCGATGCTGTCGGCGGTTCTGCTCGCCCTGTGCCTGACCCTGCTTTGGCTGGAACTGCGCATGCGCGGCAAGGGCCGGCATGTGCGCACCGGCCAGGGCGCCGCGAGACGGGCCGAACAGGTGCGCCTCGGCGCCTGGGCGATCGTCGGCCAGTCGTACTGCCTGCTGCTCGCGGCGGTCGGCAGCGGCATTCCGCTCGGCATGCTGGCGTACTGGCTTGCCGTCGGCTCTTCGGCCGCATTCCCGGTCGCCGCCATCACCGAAGCGTTGCTGTCGTCGCTGGCGCTGTCACTCGGCGGCGCAGCGCTGTGCCTGGCGCTGGCGGTGCCGGTCGGGCTGCTGGTGGTGCGCCACAAGGGCCGGCTGGCGATCTGGGCCGAGCGCCTGCCCTACCTGCTGCATGCGCTGCCGGGACTGGTGATCGCGCTCACACTGGTGTACTTCGCCCTGCACTACGTGCCGGCGCTCTACCAGACCTCGGCGTTGCTGCTGATCGCTTACGCCCTGCTGTTCCTGCCGCTGGCGCAGGCGCCGATCCGCACGGCGCTGAACAAGGCCGCGCCGCAGCTGGAAGAGGCGGCGCGCACGTTGGGTGCGTCGTCCTTCACTGCGTTTTGCCGGGTGACCCTGCCGATCATCTTCCCGGCGCTGGGCGCAGCGTTCGCGCTGGTGTTCCTGGATGCGATGAAGGAACTGACGGCGACGCTGCTGTTGAGCCCGACCGGGCTCAACACGCTGGCCACCGAGGTCTGGGCGCATACGGCGAATGTGGAGTTCGCGGCCGCGGCGCCTTATGCGGCGCTGCTGATCGTGGTGTCGGGCTTGCCGGTCTATCTGCTGACCACCCGGATGTACCTGAGCCGCTGAGCCTGCCCGCGCACTGGATCTGCGTCGCGCACAGATCCAGTGCGGGAGCCCGATGGCGTCAGCCCGGACGACCGCTAGGCCCGGAACTGCCCCAGGCTCGCCTTGAGCTGCGCCGCCAACCCGTCCAGCACCTTGCCGCTGGCCGTGGTTTCCTGCACCGCCTGAGCCGCTTTCTCGGCCTGGGCATGAATCGTCTCGACCCGCCCGCGCACCGCCTGCGCGCCCTGCGCCTGATGCGCCGCCGCCTGGGTGGCGAGGCCGATGGCCGCATGCACCTGCTCGACCGACGCCTGCACCGACTGCTGCAGCCGCGCGCTGTCGCGCAGCACCAGCAAGCCTTCGCTGGCCTGGCGCCCGGCCTGGCCGATGGCGTCCACCGCCTCGCGGGCGCCCTGCTGCAAGGCCACGATGTGCGCCTGGATGTCGCCGGTGGAGCTTTGGGTCTTGCTCGCCAACGCCCGCACTTCGTCCGCCACCACCGCAAACCCGCGTCCGGTCTCGCCGGCCCGCGCCGCCTCGATGGCCGCGTTGAGCGCCAGCAGGTTGGTCTGCTCGGCAATGCCGTGGATCACGGTCAGCACCACTTCGATCTGCTCGCTCTGCTGGGCCAGGCGCTCGATGACCTTCGCCCCGGTGTCGACCTGCCCCGCCAGCGCCTCGATCAGGCCGCCGACCTTGGCCGAAGTGCGGGTGTTCTCGTCGGTGGCCTGACGGATGTCGACCACCTGCTGCAGCGCCGCCTGCATGGCCTGGCTTTCCGACTGCGCCTCGTCGGCCATCTGCGACAGCGCCCGCAGGCTTTCGGCGACCTCATCGCGCTGCATACCGGCCGCCGCGTCGGCACCGGCGTTGCGCAGGGTCATCGCGCCGATCTCCACGCCCGTGCGCTGGGCCACATCCCCCGCCTCACGCACGATCGGCTGCAACTTATCCACAAAGCGGTTGACCGCCGAGGCCATGTCGCCGATCTCGTCCTTGCTGTTGATCTGCACGCGCTTGGTCAGGTCGCCCTCGCCCGCCGCCAGGTCGTCCATCGCGGCGTTGAGCATCTTCAGGCGGTTGACCACCCGGTGCCCGAGCACCACCGCCAGCAACAGCAGCACGCCGCAACCGACCAACGCCAGGCCCATGCCGATGCGCCAGCGCAGCGTCGCGGCGGCGTCCTGCACGGTGCTGGCGGTGTTGGCCTTCATTTCCGCAGCGGTGGTCTGCGCCGATTGCAGGCGCGCGCGCATGGCGGCGGCGCTGTCGGCGGCGGCGCCCTTGAGGCTGTCGCCGACCAACTGATCGCTGCTGGCGATCAGGGCCGAGAAGCGCTGGTCGAGAGCGGCCAGGTCGGCATCCACCGACGCCGTCGAGACACCCATCAGCACCTTGCCGATTTCCACGCCGTTGGGGTTGATCGAGGCTTCGAGGTAAAAGACCGACGGGTCGCGCTTGGCCGCATCCAGCAGCTTGTCCAGCGCCCGCTCGCCCTGGCCCTTTTCCAGCAGCGCCTTGTTGATCGGGTTTTCGCGGTTGAGGTAACGGGTCAGGTGCTGGCCCGTGGCGTCGTCGTAGACCACGAACAGCACGTTGGGATTGCGCTGGGCCCGGCGGGCGAACTCGGACAGGGTCGGCACGTCGCTGTCCCACATGGCGCGGGGTGCGACCGAGGCCAGCAACTGGGCCATGTCGTTGGCCGAATCCTTCAGATCCTTTTCCAGCGTCGCACGCAGCTGCGCCTGCTCGTCCTTCAGGCGCGAAGACAGGCCGGCGGTGAGCCGCTGACGGGTATTGGTCGAGAGCGTATCGAGACTGGAGGTGACTTCGCGCCCGGCCTGCTCCAGTTCCCCGGAGAGTTTCTGGCTGTCGGCGCCCAGGCGTGTGCCGAGGTCGGCCTCCAGCGCCGTGACGGTGCTCCGCGTCAGGGCAACGGCCACCAGCACTTGCACCAAAAGGGCGATACCGAGGGTAACGAACACAGGCCGCAGCAAACGGCTTTGTAACAGTGAGAGAACAGCCGACACTTTGAATCCCTCTACTTTGACGCCATTAAATTGATGGCACTTCTTGTGGGGATATTTGCAGCAAAGGTCATGCCGTCCAACAGGCATAAACGACAAAGGCCCCGATCAAGGGGCCTTTGTGTTTTTACATCAACGACTTATCAAGCGAACGGATGGCGCAGGACGATGGTTTCGTTGCGGTCAGGACCCGTCGAAATAATGTCGATCGGCGCGCCGACCAGCTCTTCGATGCGCTTGATGTAGTTGCGCGCGGCCTGAGGCAGCTCTTCCAGGGTCTTGGCGCCCAGAGTCGATTCGCTCCAGCCCGGCATCTGCTCGTACACCGGCTCCAGGCCGATGTAGCTGTCGGCGTCGGTCGGCGCGTCGATCACTGCACCGTCCTGGTTCTTGTAGCCGACGCAGATGTTGATGGTTTCCAGGCCGTCCAGCACGTCCAGCTTGGTCAGGCACAGGCCCGAGATGCTGTTGACGTCGATGGCGCGACGCAGGATCACGGCATCGAACCAGCCGCAACGGCGGGCACGGCCGGTGGTGGCGCCGAACTCATGGCCGCGCTTGGCCAGGAACGCACCGACGTCGTCGAACAGTTCGGTCGGGAACGGGCCCGAACCGACGCGGGTGGTGTACGCCTTGGTGATGCCCAGGATGTAGTCCAGGAACATCGGGCCGACGCCGGAACCGGTGGCGATGCCGCCGGCGGTGGTGTTGGAGCTGGTGACGTACGGGTAGGTGCCGTGGTCGATGTCCAGCAGCGAGCCCTGGGCGCCTTCGAACATGATGTCCTTGCCGTCGCGGCGCAGGCTGTGCAGCTCGGCGGTGACGTCGAGCATCATCGGCTTGAGCAGCTCGGCGTATTCCATGCACTCGTCCAGGGTCTTCTGGAAGTCGATGGCCGGCTCTTTGTAGTAATTGACCAGCACGAAGTTGTGGTAGTCCAGCAGCTCGCCCAGCTTGGCGGCGAAACGCTCGCGGTGGAACAGGTCACCGATGCGCAGGCCGCGGCGCGCGACCTTGTCTTCGTAGGCCGGGCCGATGCCGCGGCCGGTGGTGCCGATCTTCAGCTCGCCGCGGGCCTTTTCACGGGCCTGGTCCAACGCCACGTGGTAGGACAGGATCAGCGGGCAGGAAGGGCTGATGCGCAGGCGATCGCGCACCGGTACGCCTTTCTCTTCCAGCTTGTTGATTTCCCGCAGCAGGGCGTCGGGCGCAACCACCACGCCGTTGCCGATCAGGCACTGCACGCCTTCGCGCAGCACGCCCGACGGGATCAGGTGCAAGACGGTCTTCTCACCGTCGATCACCAGCGTGTGGCCGGCGTTGTGGCCACCCTGGTAGCGCACTACGGCGGCAGCATGTTCGGTCAGCAGATCTACGATCTTGCCTTTGCCCTCATCACCCCACTGGTGCCCAGGACTACGACATTCTTACCCATAACACTTGTCCTCATTCGCGCAAACTTGGTGCCGGCGACTGCCGGCGGGAAAACTCAAGAAGCCAGTGGCGATACTTGCCAAAGCCCGTTCTGCTGGATCAATTGACGGTCGCAGTCCGCTTCACGGGCGGCGGCCAAAGGTTGCCCAGGCAAGGCCTGGACGACACGCTGACCCTCACTGCGCAACTGGCAGACCTGCTGCCAGAGTGCCGCATCCGTACTGTCAGGCATCCAGATACCGCCGGACGGTAGCTCGATCTCAGCACGACCCAGGGTAATAATGGTTTTCTATTATGTGGTGTATTT
>NZ_JBIVHR010000137.1:0-11088 GCF_044749305.1 Pseudomonas sp. NPDC089534
AACAATCAAATCAGAAGTTTAGCCACATGCTGATAATTCCCGCTATCGATCTAAAAGTCGGTGCCAGCCAACGTCTGCGCCAGGGCCGCATGGAAGATTCCACGGTGTTCTCCGATGACCCGGTGAGCATGGCTGCCAAGTGGGTGGAGGGCGGCTGCCGCCGTCTGCATCTGGTCGACCTGAACGGCGCCTTCGAAGGCCAGCCGGTCAACGGCGAAGTGGTCACCGCCATCGCCAAGCGCTATCCGACCCTGCCGATCCAGATCGGCGGCGGCATCCGCTCGCTGGAAACCATCGAGCACTACGTCAAGGCCGGCGTGAGCTACGTGATCATCGGCACCAAGGCCGTGAAGGAGCCTGAGTTCGTCGCCGAGGCCTGCCGCGCGTTCCCGGGCAAGGTGATCGTCGGCCTCGACGCCAAGGACGGTTTCGTCGCCACCGACGGCTGGGCCGAAGTCAGCAGCGTGCAGGTGATCGACCTGGCCAAGCGTTTCGAAGCCGACGGCGTGTCCGCCATCGTCTACACCGACATCGCCAAAGACGGCATGATGCAGGGCTGCAACGTCCCGTTCACCGCAGCCCTGGCCGCGGCCACGAAGATTCCGGTGATCGCCTCCGGCGGCATCCACAATCTGGGTGACATCAAGTCGCTGCTCGACGCCAAGGCGCCAGGCATCATCGGCGCCATCACCGGCCGGGCGATCTACGAAGGCACCCTCGACGTCGCAGAGGCCCAGGCTTTCTGCGATTCGTACAAAGGCTGAGGACTGACCATGGCGCTGGCCAAACGCATCATCCCTTGCCTGGACGTGGACAACGGCCGGGTGGTCAAGGGCGTGAAGTTCGAGAACATCCGCGACGCCGGCGACCCGGTGGAGATCGCCCGCCGCTACGACGAGCAGGGCGCGGACGAGATCACCTTTCTGGACATCACCGCCAGCGTCGACGGCCGTGACACCACCCTGCACACCGTCGAGCGCATGGCCAGCCAGGTGTTCATCCCGCTGACCGTGGGCGGCGGCGTGCGCACCGTGCAGGACATCCGCAACCTGCTCAACGCCGGCGCCGACAAGGTGTCGATCAACACCGCGGCGGTGTTCAACCCGGAATTCGTCGGCGAGGCGGCCGAGCACTTCGGCTCGCAATGCATCGTCGTTGCCATCGACGCCAAGAAGGTGTCCGGCCCGGGCGAGGCGCCGCGCTGGGAGATCTTCACCCACGGCGGGCGCAAGCCGACCGGTCTCGACGCGGTCGAGTGGGCGAAGAAGATGGAAGGCCTGGGAGCCGGCGAGATCCTGCTCACCAGCATGGACCAGGACGGCATGAAGAACGGCTTCGACCTGGGCGTGACCCGCGCCATCAGCGATGCCCTGAACATCCCGGTGATCGCCTCCGGCGGCGTCGGCAACCTGCAGCACCTGGCCGACGGCATCCTCGAAGGCCACGCCAGCGCGGTGCTGGCGGCGAGCATCTTCCACTTCGGCGAATACACCGTGCAGGAAGCCAAGGCCTACATGGCCCATCGCGGCATTGTGATGCGCTAAGCCGTACAGGCCAGTGGACAGCATGGCGTGCTCAGGGCACTCTTGAACACGCCATGGATTCCGGTAGCCCGACATGATCAAACGCCTGCTTCTCGTCCTCGCCAGCGCTTCGGTGTTGCTGTTCAACACGGCCCGGGCCGAGGACAGTCCCGACACCGATCTGGTGCTCCTCACCGAAAACTTCCCGCCGTACAACATGGCGAAGAACGGCAAGAACTTCGCCCAGGACGAGAACATCGACGGCATCGCCACTGACATCGTGCGCGAGATGTTCAAGCGTGCCGGCCTCACCTACAGCCTGACCCTGCGTTTCCCCTGGGAGCGGGTCTACAAGCTGGCGCTGGAGAATCCCGGTTACGGTGCGTTCGTGATGGCGCGCCTGCCCGACCGCGAAAGGCTGTTCAAGTGGGTAGGCCCCATCGGCCCGGACGACTGGATCATGCTGGCCCGGGCCGACAGCAAGATCACCCTCGAAACCCTGAACGATGCGCGCAAGTACAAGATCGGCGCCTATAAGGGCGACGCGATCGCAGAGACGCTGACCAAGCAAGGCCTGAAGCCGTCGGTGGTGCTGCGCGACCAGGACAACGCGAAGAAGCTGGTGAGCGGCCAGATCGACCTGTGGGCCACCGGCGACCCTGCCGGGCGCTATCTGGCCCGGCAGGATGGCGTGACCGGCCTCAAGACCGTGCTGCGCTTCAACAGCGCCCAGCTGTACCTGGCCCTGAACAAGGACGTCCCGGACGAGACAGTGGCCCGCCTTCAGGCTGCGCTGGATCAGATGCGCAAGGACGGCGTGGTCGACGAGATCATGGGGCGCTATCTGTAGCGGCCGGAACGTCGGCCGCCGGTGCCGGCTCGATGGCCGGCTTGTCTGCCGCCGCCGGGGCCGGCATCTGCGCCGGGGTGCAGGTGAAGTCCGTCTCCTCAGACGAATGTTCGCAAATGTGCAGGCGATTGCCGTCGGTGTAGCTGACGGTGTCTGTCACCGGCTTGCCGTCCTCGCGCAGCAGCGTGTAGTTGCTCTGCACCAGATAGACTGCGATGGACTTCTTCCCGGCCGCGAAGGTGATGACGTCGAGGGGGCGGGCATTGAGCCATTCGTTCGCTTGCGCGCCGCACAGGACAAAGTCCTCGTCCAGCTTCGCCGAGAACTGAAGCGGTGCCGGCGAGTCGCCCGGCCATTGACGCCCGAACTCAATGGCTGTGATCTGAGCGAATGTCCTCAGGTGCTCGGTTCTTTGAACGCGCGGCGCCGTCCACCTGAACGTCCTCTTCTGACTTTCCGTGTTGTGCCCGTAGCCGATGAGCATGTACTGATCCGTCCTTTCCAGGCGGTAGCCGGGCGACCGGCGCAACTGTTCCAGGGGCGACAGCGAGGGATCCATGACCGCGAACCAGGGCAGCCTGGCCGTGTGGGTGAGCTTGGCCGGCTCGGTCAGCCGGGCCGGCGGTTCTGCGGTCAGTTCGGGCGCCGGGGGCTGGGGACTGACCTCAAGCGCAATCGGCACGCGCAAGGAATAGGTCGGGTTGCCCATCTCCGGCTTGGAATAGTTGCCGGCACTCGAGAAGGTGCCCGGCGCCAGATAGATCTCCCCGGCCGGGGCATGGGGCGGCGTGATGCGCCAGGCGCTGAAACTCTGCTTGGCGCCGCTGCCCTTATCGCTCCAGATCAGTTCGTCGACCCGTGAAGCGACCACCAGGTCGGCCCGGACACAGCGGATGGCGTTGAGCGAAGGCTTTTCGTGGTCGTTGGTGCACACCGAACCTAGCGCGACGTAACCGTTGGGAGGAACCGGTCGCCATATCGCCCCGTCCTTCTTTGACTTTGTGCCTGAGTCCTTCCAGATCAGTTCATAGTCGTCGGGCGGGCTCAGCGCCTTTCCCAGGGCGAGATCCGCGGATTGCGCATCCGCTTCGCAGACCACCGCCACCACCCGCTTTTCGTTGATGTTGTCGAGATCGGCGACGGCCACGTCGCCCAGTGGGAAATACCCCGGCAGCACGTCCGGTGCCGGCGTGGGGCGCCAGAAGGCAGCCGGTTTCGCCCGTGAGCCATGGGTGTCCCACACCCGGTAGAACTCGGTGGTGAAGCTGATCAGCAGGTTGTCGAATCTTAGGGGTTCCATTTGCCGGGTCGGCAATGCGGAGTCTTCTTGGGCAGTCATGGTCGGTCCTGATAGCGGGAAGGCGACCCAAGGCGGGTCGCGGCCTGTTGCAGGCTTCACTATCGGGAATCGGACGGGGCGCTTGGCGGTAGCCCCGTATAGGGTGCAGCGACCGTTCAGCGGTAGACGCCGTCCTTGCCGTGGGCCGCCGTGGCGCGGTTGCCGCGCACGCTGATCATCTGGCGGATGTCGATCCATTCGATGCCCTGGGCCTTGAGCTTGGGCAGTTCGCGCTCCAGCACGGCCAGGGTCTGCGGATACGGATGGCCGATCATCACCGCCGAGCCCTGCTTGCGCGCCAGGCTGATCGCCGTCTGCAACTGGGCGAAGATGGCGGCCTCGGTGCGTTCGTCATCGAGGAACACGTCCCGCGAGACGCTGGCCAGACCGATCTTCTGCGCCTGCTGCGCCGCCACGGTCTGCGCGCTGGTGCGGCTGTCGACGAAGAACTTGTGGCGGCGCTGCAGCTCCTCCATCAGCCACGCCATGGCCGCCGGTTGCGCGGTCATGCGGCTGCCCATGTGGTTGTTGATGCCGGCGGTGTAGGGCACCTGCCGGAAGGCGGCGTCGAGGCGCCGCGCCAGCTCTTCGACGGGCAGTTCGGGGTGCCAGGCGAACGGGCCGGTGGCCGGATCCATGGGCATGTGCAGGATCACGGTCTTGCCGGCGCGATGGGCTTCGCGGGCGAATTCGGCGGCGTGCGGGGTGTCCGGCATGATCGCCGCGGTCACGGGGCCCGGCAGGGCGAGGACGCGGCGGTCCCGGGGCAGGCTCTGCCCCAGGTCGTCGATGATCAGGCTCAGGTAGGCCTTGTGGGGCACCGGCCCGGCGGGTTCCGCGTGAGCGGCGCCCGCCAGGCAGCACAGCAGGGTGAGGATGAAGCGCAGGCCCATCCTCAACGGCCGGAGGTGATGCTCAGCCCTTTGAGCAGGCTCAGGGCCTGGGCCAACTGGTAATCGTCATCCTGCGGCATCGCCTTGGCCTTGCCGCCGGAACCGCTCGGACGGTCGGCGCCGCCGTTGCCGTTGCCCAGATGGCCTTGCAGGTCGGCTTCCTTGAAGTAGTCGCCGTCCGCCTCGTTGGTGATCTTGGCCTTGCGCACCTCGATGTCCGGCACGATGCCCTGGGCCTGGATCGAGCGGCCGTTCGGGGTGAAGTACAGCGCGGTGGTGATCTTCAGTGCCCGGTCGTTGTTCAGCGGCAGCACGGTCTGCACCGAGCCCTTGCCGAAACTGGTGGTGCCCATGACCACGGCGCGCTTCTGGTCCTGCAGGGCGCCGGCGACGATCTCCGAGGCCGAGGCGCTGCCGCCGTTGATCAGCACCACCATCGGCACCGCTTCGCTTTCGTCCTTGCCGGTGGCGGAGAAGCGCAGTTCGGAGTTGGCGATCCGGCCCTTGGTGTAGACGATCAGGCCCTTGGTGATGAAGTGGTCGACCACTTCCACCGCGGCCTGCAGCACGCCGCCCGGGTTGTTGCGCAGGTCGAGGATGATGCCGTTGAGCTTCTTGCCGTTGTCCTTGCGCAGCTTGGCCAGGGCCTTGGAGACTTCCTCGCCGGTCTTGACCTGGAACTGGGTGATGCGGATCAGGCCGTAGCCGGACTCCAGCAGCTGCGCCTTGACGCTCTTGACCTGGATGACCGCGCGGGCCAGGGTCACGTCGAACGGCGTGCCGCCGTCGCGCACCAGGGTCAGGGTGATCTTCTGGCCGATCTTGCCGCGCATCTTGTCCACGGCTTCGGTCATGCTCTGGCCGCGGGTCGGCTGGCCGTTGATCTTGACGATGAAGTCGCCGGCCTGGATGCCGGCCTTGGACGCCGGGGTGTCGTCGATCGGCGACACGACCTTGATGAAGCCGTCCTCGGCGCCGACCTCGATGCCCAGGCCGCCGAACTCGCCGCTGGTGCTTTCCTGCAGTTCGGCGAAGTCTTCGGGGCCCAGGTAGGCGGAATGCGGATCGAGGTTGCTGAGCATGCCCTTGATCGCGTTCTCCAGCAGGGTCTTGTCGTCCACCGGCTCGACATAGGCGGCCTTGATCCGGTCCATGACCTCGGCGAAGGTGCGCAGCTCCTCCAGCGGCAGCGGCGCCTTGGTGGTGGCGGCGGTGCCTGCCGGAGCGACGGCCGGGGCCGGCTGGGCGGCGAACGCCAGGGGCGCGCCGATCACCAGGGCGATCGTCAGGGCCAGCGAGGTAAGGCGGGACAGATGCAGCATGTCGAACGGACTCCTGAATTAGGTCGCACGCTTATCCTTGCGCGCGGCACCATTGCGCCGGGTCACTGGGGTGACCCTGCTGACGAATTGCGAAATACAGCGCTGGCGTGTCCTGGCCGCCACTGTTGCCCACAGTGGAGATGGACTCGCCGGCCTTGACCACGTCGCCGGCCGACTTGAGCAGCGTCTGGTTGTGGCCGTAAAGACTCAGAAAACCGTTGCCGTGGTCGAGGATCACCAGCAGCCCCGCGCCCCGCAGCCAGTCGGCGAACACCACGCGCCCGCCGTGCACGGCATGCACTTGGCTGCCGGCGGAGGCGCTGATCATCACGCCGTCCCACTTGGTGCGGGCGTCGTCGCCGCGGGTTTCGCCGAAGCGCGCCAACAGTCGACCATCGACCGGCCACGGAAGTTTTCCCCGGGTGGCGGCAAACGGGCCGCCGAAGGTTTCGCCGCTGCTGGACACCAGCGCGCCGGGCGTCGGCCGGGCCGGCTTGCGCGGGGCATCGCTGTCGTCCGCCTCGGCCTGGGCCTCACGCAACCGCTTTTTTTCGGCTTCCTGCTGGGCGATCAGCGCTTTCTGCCGCGCTTCTTCTGCCTCACGGGCCTGGCGGGCCAGGGTTTCCTCAATGGTTTTAAGGACTTTAGACAGGTCTGCCTGATCCTGCTCGCGGGCGGCGAGCTTCTGGTCCCGGGCCTTCACGTCGTCGTTGAGCTTGGCCAGGACCTGCTGGCGCTCCTTGCGCACTTTGTCGAGCTCGTCGCGCCGGGCGTCCAGGTCGCTTTTCTGCACCAGCAACTGCGCTTGCTGCAGCCCGATGTCCTTTTCGACATTGGCCAGCTGGCGCAGGGTTTCGTTGAAGTTCTTCAGCTGCTCCAGGCGGGCCTGGCTCAGGTAGTCGTAATAGGTGAGGGTGCGGGCGAACTTCTCGGGGTTCTGCTGGTTGAGCAGCAGCTTGAGGTACTCCTGACGGCCGTTCTGGTAGGCCGCCCGGGCCTGGACGGCGATCAGCCGCTGCTGTTCAGTGCGCGCGCTCTGGAGTTTTTTTTTCTCCGCATCGAGCCTTTGCAGCTCGGATTCGCTTTTCTTCAGCTCTTTCTGCAGGGCCTCGACTTCTTTCTCGAGCTTGCCCATTTCGGTCTCGGTGCCCTTGAGTTCTTTCTGCACGCCGGACTTCTCTTCCTGGAGCTTGCCCAGCATTTTCTTCAGCTCGGCGATGTCCTGACGCGTGGCGTCCAACTGCTGTTGGGTTTGCGCGCGCTCGTCAGCGAAGGCCGGTTGGAGCAGGCAGGTCAGAGCGAGGGCGATCAGGAGGCGAAGCATAGGGGCGGGCGGCACCAGGGTAAGGGACGGCCTAGTATGCCCGCCCGACGCTGCAAAAAAAACGCCCAAATGGGGTTGTGTGATAACTGGAGCGGGCGTCCGGGCCGAATCCATTGTGAAAACTCCATGAACGGCTGTGGGAGCGGGCCGGCCCGCGATGGCGTCCGATCATTCAACATAGCTGTTGGCTGTCAGATCGCCATTGCGGGCCGGCGCGCTCCCACAGGGTCTTGCGGTGTTGCGCGGCCGGGGTCAGACCAGGATCGAGGTGCCGGTCATTTCCGCCGGCTTCTCCAGGTTCAGCAGCTTGAGCATGGTCGGCGCCACGTCCGCCAGCACGCCGCCTTCGCGCACCTTGAGGTCACGCTTGCCGACATAGATGAACGGCACAGGCTCGGTGGTGTGGGCGGTGTGGGCCTGACCGGTGGATTCGTCGGCCATCTGCTCGACGTTGCCGTGGTCGGCGGTGATCAGCGCTTCGCCGCCGACCTTCTCCAGGGCGTCGACGATGCGGCCGACGCAGGTGTCCAGGCACTCCACGGCCTTGACCGCCGCCTCGAACACGCCGCTGTGGCCGACCATGTCGCCGTTGGCGTAGTTGACCACGATCACGTCGTAGCGCTGCTGCTCGATGGCCTCGACGATGCGGTCGGTGACCTCCGGCGCGCTCATCTCAGGCTGCAGGTCGTAGGTGGCGACCTTCGGCGACGGGATCAGGATGCGCTCTTCGCCGGGGAACGGCTCTTCGCGGCCGCCGGAGAAGAAGAACGTCACGTGGGCGTACTTCTCGGTTTCGGCGATGCGCAGTTGGGTCTTGCCGTTCTTCGCCAGGTAGTCGCCCAGCACGTTGTCCAGGCTGCCGGGGGCGAAGGCCGACGGCGCAGGAATGCTGGCGGCGTACTGGGTCAGCATCACGTAGCCGGCCAGTTTCGGCTGGCGGGCACGGTCGAATTCCTTGAAGCCGTCTTCGACGAACACCCGGGACAGCTCGCGGGCGCGGTCGGCGCGGAAGTTCATGAACACCACGGCGTCGCCGTCCTCGACCTTCACCGGCTCGCCGATGGCGGTGGCCTTGACGAACTCGTCGCTCTCGCCGCGCTCGTAGGCGGCCTGCAGGCCTTCCTGGGCGGTGGCGGCGTGGAATTCGGCCTGGCCGTCGACGATCAGGTTGTAGGCGGCGGCCACGCGGTCCCAGCGGTTGTCGCGGTCCATCGCGTAGTAGCGGCCGACGAGGCTGGCGATGCGGCCCTTGCCGAGGGCCTGGAAGGTCGCGTCGAGCAGCTCGATGGACGACTGGGCGCTCTTGGGCGGCGTGTCGCGGCCGTCGAGGAAGGCGTGCAGGTAGATCTTTTCTGCGCCGCGCTTGAAGGCCAGCTCGGCCATGGCCACCAGGTGGTCCTGATGGCTGTGCACGCCGCCGTCGGACAGCAGGCCCATGAAGTGCACCGCCTTGCCGGCGGCCACGGCCTTGTCCACGGCGGCGCAGATGACCGGGTTCTCGAAGAACTCGCCGTCGCGGATCGCCTTGGTCACGCGGGTGAAGTCCTGGTACACCACGCGGCCGGCGCCGAGGTTCATGTGGCCGACCTCGGAGTTGCCCATCTGGCCGTCCGGCAGGCCGACGTCCATGCCGCTGCCCGAGATCAAGCCGTTCGGCACGGTGGCCCACAGGCGGTCCAGCACAGGCTTCTTGGCCGCAAAGACGGCGTTGGACTCGGGGCTGTCGCTGTGACCGAAGCCGTCGAGAATCATCAGGACCAAAGGTTTGGGCGTGGTAGTCATGGAATCCACTCTGGCTAAAGTTAGGGAAGGCGATGAAAAAGGGAGTAGGAGTTTAAAGCCAAGTTCCGGCGGCGTCACCGCCGGACGGGGTTTGGCCGACCATACCGGCTGTGTATACTGGCCCACATTTTAATGCCCTGGAACCTCCTTCGATGGTTGCTCACCTGATTGAATTTGCCACTAACCACTACATTCTTGTCGGTATCTTCGTCGTACTGCTGGCTTTGCTGATCGCCCACACGATGCAGGGCGGCGGCAAGAGCCTGAGCACCGGCGAACTGACCGCGCTGGTCAACAAGGAAGCGGGCGTGGTGGTGGACATCCGTCCGAGCAAGGACTACGCCGCCGGCCACATCGTCGGTGCGCTGAACATTCCCCAGGACAAGCTGGCCGCCCGCGTCGGCGAGCTGGAGAAGCACAAGGCCAAGACCATCATCCTGGTCGATGCCCTGGGCCAGACCGCCGGCACCCACGCCCGCGAACTGATGAAGGCCGGCTTCACCGCCGCCAAGCTGTCCGGCGGCATTTCCAGCTGGAAAGGCGACAACCTGCCGCTGGTGAAATGACATGAGCGACGTCATCGTCTATTCCAGCGATTACTGCCCTTACTGCTCGCGGGCCAAGCACCTGCTGGCGAGCAAAGGCGTGGCCTTCGATGAGATCAAGGTCGATGGCAAGCCGCAGGTGCGCGCCGAAATGGCCCAGAAGGCGGGGCGCACGTCCGTGCCGCAGATCTGGATCGGCAGCCGGCACATCGGCGGTTGCGACGATTTGTATGCCCTGGAGCGCGCCGGCCGGCTCGACGCATTGCTCAAGGCCTGAACCGCTGCACGTTTCGCCGAAACCAAGAACCCTAAAAGAACCGAGATCAGAAAGGATCTGAGATGACTGACCAACAGAACACTGCAGCCAGCGAAGAAGAAAACGCACCGCAATTCTCCCTGCAGCGCATCTACGTGCGCGACCTGTCCTTCGAGGCCCCGAAAAGCCCGGCGATCTTCCGCCAGCAGTGGGACCCGAGCGTCGCGCTGGATCTGAACACCCGCCAGAAGGCCCTGGAAGGCGACTTCTACGAAGTCGTGCTGACCCTGTCGGTGACCGTGAAGAACGGTGAGGAAGTGGCTTTCATCGCCGAAGTGCAGCAGGCCGGCATCTTCCTGATCAAGAACCTGGACGTGGGCTCGATGAGCCACACCCTGGGTGCGTTCTGCCCGAACATCCTGTTCCCGTATGCCCGCGAAACCCTGGACAGCCTGGTGACCCGCGGCTCGTTCCCGGCCCTGATGCTGGCTCCGGTGAACTTCGACGCCCTGTACGCGCAAGAGCTGCAGCGCATGCAGGACGCCGGCGAGGCTCCGACCGTTCAGTAAGCGGTCGCGCAACGCCCCTGTGTGAGCGGGCTTGCCCGCGAACGCGGTGTGTCATTCGGCATTCATGTCGCCTGATGCGCAGCGTTCGCGAGCAAGCCCGCTCTCACATTACGCTGTGGCAAACGCAGATGCCGTTTCCAACCGGGCTCCCTGTGGGAGCCAGCCTGCTGGCGATGGCGGTAGGTCAGGCAATAGGGATGTCGGCTGTGCCGGCCTCATCGCTTGCAGGCAAGCTCCCACCGGGTTTTGTGGTGTACCTGGATCCTGCAAACACCCGGGATCCCTGTGGGAGCCAGCCTGCTGGCGATGGCGTCAATGACAGCGCCGCAGGGCTGGGGCAGGCAGTCCGGGGTCAGTTGAAACCGTTCTGCCGCCACGCCTCGTAGACGGCGACCGCCACGGTGTTGGACAGGTTCAGGCTGCGGCAGCCTTCGCGCATCGGCAGGCGCAGGCGGTGGCCGGCGGGCAGTGCGTCCAGCACTTCCGGCGGCAGGCCCCGGCTTTCCGGGCCGAACAGAAACGCATCGCCGGGCGCGAACGCCACGTCGTGAAACGGCTGCGATCCCTTGGTGGTGAACGCGAACAAACGGGGCTGGCCCAGGCTCTCCAGGCAACTGGCGAGGTCGGCATGGCGCGCAAGGCCTTGTAGGCCTCTTTCTCGTTGTCGATCGGCGCGCCGGGGGTG
>NZ_JBIVHR010000138.1:0-11062 GCF_044749305.1 Pseudomonas sp. NPDC089534
CGTCACCACGACCAACAGCATCAGCAGCGTGGCGGTGATGAACAGGTTGCGCTGTTCCAGGCCGATCTGGCCCGTTGGATTGAGCAAGGTCATGATGCAGCCTCCCAGCAGCAACGTGCCGAGCAGCGGCACTAGGCCTAGTAATCTGGGGTACCTGTTTTTACTCATCTCACGACCTCTAAAGCAGCTTGCGCAATGCAGTTGGGTTTTGATCGCCAACACTTCACCCTGCCAAGGGTTGGCATTTTCTTTGGATTGAATAAGGGCCGCCCGTCGCGCGTCAGACGCCCGACAAATCCTGGGACAGCGGTCAGTTCTTATTCGAATTCGTGGTCAAAGGCCTTGTTACAGACCAATTCCATTTGGTGCGGAAAGTTGGAAGGCACCGACACCTGGGTATCGCAACAGGCCTCATGGCCGCCTCGATACCCGACTTCCTGCCTGTGCCTTTATAAGGACGGGCAGTGCCGGGAATTCAGTGCGGGCGATTGTAGTGAGGTAGCGCCCCCGACACCATGTCTCATCCCGAAATAATTTTTATCCCTCAGAGCAACAATCCATCACCGTTTTTGCAAAAGTGGCGCATGGTATCGAAATCGATTCTCAACAAAAACACCAAAAAATGTAGGTGTACCCGCGTCAGTTCAGACAGCTCCGACGGCATTTTCTCAATCTCCGATCGGCGTAAACCCCGATAACCAAAGGGTTCTGGCCAATTGCCAGAGGCTGTTAAAACTGCCTGTCCGAACGAATCTGAATAAACGCTGACAAATGCCGAAACAGAACCGTCCGCTTGCCTGATCCTGCGTCATCCCTGTCCTGAAAACGACACCGCGGCGCAACGCGTGTGACAACATGTCGCACACTTGCCGCACCGTTCATTGCCGTTCGTCACGGCGTTTTCACACAGACCCTGAAAGGCGCGGCGCCCCGATCTCCGAACCCGGAAATCGGGGCGCCGCGATGTATCGGCAAACCCTGGGAAAAGTTGACTCAGCGCAATGCCTTGCGGTTGCGCGAGGTCAGCAGCGGCACCAGGACAACCACCAGCACGAACGCCAGCAGCGCCCATTGGGCCAGCGACAGACCGAGGATCGGCGGGTACGGCGTCGAGCAGAAACCGTCCACCTGGAAGCCCAGCGGGAAGACCTTCGCCAGCGGCAGGTCATCGACGATCGGCTGCAGCACATCGATGCCGCAGCTCACCGCCGGGTAGAACTGGGTGTAGACGTGATGCCCGGCCACACCGGCGCCGGCCAGTGCGCAGATCACCACCAGCACCTCGAACACCGTGATGCTGCGGCGGGTGCGCATGGCGGCACCGATGAACGCGAACAGCGCGATCAGCAGCAGCGCATAGCGCTGCAGGATGCACAGCGGGCAAGGCGCCTCGCCCAGCACGACCTGCATGTACAGCGCCCCGCCGATCAGCGCCAGGCAGATGATGCCCAGCAGCACCAGCCAGCGCCGCTCACGTCCCAACCGAATCGTTTCCTCGCTCATCGCGTTTCCCTTTCATGTCCATGGTTCAGCCGGCCGGCGCCTGCGCCTGCAATTGCGCCATCAGGCTGATGTTGTCTTCGATATGCCAATTGGCCGCGATCCGGCCATTGTCGATCTGATAGATATCGGTTGCCCGGAAGTCTACACGCTGGCCCTGACCTTTGAGAGCCTTGAACGTGCCGGTGAAATGCCCGCGAAAGTGCAGATGCACCACCACGCGGTCGCCGGCGACGATCATCTGCTCGATCTCGCAGCTCAGGTCCGGCACCGCCGTGCGGAAGAACCTCGACGCCAGCAGCGGACCGGTCGGCCCCTGCACCCGGCCTTCCGGCGGGGTCATGTCGACGAACTGCGGCGACAGCGCCGCCGTGGCCAACGCCTCCTCGCCCGAATTCCAGAAACTGCCGTAGCGCCGCGCCGCCAGCTCCATCGCCTCTTGCTGCGCCTTGGGCAGGCTCCGGTCGACGATCAGGCTTTGGGGCTTGATCAAGGCGGATTCGGCAGAAGCGAACGGACTGGCGAGCAAGGCAACCGACAGGCCCAATGCGGCCAGGCTGAAACGGCGGGAGAAAGTGAGGTGCGACATGGGGCGATCCTGATCCTGTAAACGAACGAGCGCCTATCATCAGCATCGGGGAATAAACGATAAACCGGTTAAGAAACGATTAACCTTTAAACACTTTTTAAGAATCGAGACCGCATCACGGCCAATCGCGAGCAGGCTCGCTCCCACAGGATTTGTGTGTGACACAGATCGGTGTGGGAGCGAGCCTGCCCGCGATGAAGGCCGCTGGGTTTCAGATCACTCCAGCGCAGCCGCCGGCCCGAAGAACTCGTAACGGCTCTGCTGCTCCGGCACCCCCAGCGCCTTGAGGTGGCGCTTGATCGCAGCCATGAAGCCCTTCGGCCCCAGGAAGTAGGCGTCCACGTCACGCTGCGCCGGCAGCCATTGGCCCAGTTGCTCCTCGCTCAGCAGCCCGACCTTGTCCGCCGCCGGGCTCACGCCGTCGTCCTCGGCATAGCAGTAGAAGCGCTTGAGCTGCGGATGCCGCGCGGCCAGCCCGTCGACCCAGTCGCGGAACGCATGGACGCCGCCGTTGCGCGCACAGTGGATGAAGTGCACCGGACGCTCGGTCTCCAGCGCCGCCTCCAGCATCGCCAGGGTCGGCGTGATGCCTACGCCGCCGCTGATCAGCACCAGCGGCTTGTCGCCGGCGGCCAGGGTGAACTCGCCCGACGGCGGGAACAGCTGGATGCTCGCCCCCACGTGCAGTTGGTCATGCAGGTGGTTGGAGGCGCGTCCGCCCGGTTCGCGCTTGACGCTGATGCGGTACTGGCCGTTGTTCGCCAGCGCCGACAGCGAGTAGTTGCGGCGGATCTCTTCGCCGTCGAGGATCAGTTTCATGCCGATGTACTGGCCCGGCTCGGCCGCGAGGATCCGCCCTTTGTCCGCCGGTTCGAAATAGAACGAGATGATTTCCGCGCTCTCCTCGACCTTGGCCGCGACGATGAACTCCCGCGCCCCGCGCCAGCCGCCGGGCGCCTGTTCCTTCTGGTCGTAGATGGCGGATTCGGCCCCGATCAGGATGTCGGCGAGCTGGCCGTAGGCCGCGCCCCAGGCGCTCATGACCTCAGGCGTCGCGATTTCGTCGCCCAGCACTTCGGAGATCGCGCGCAGCAGGCAACTGCCGACGATCGGGTAATGCTCCGGCAGGATCTGCAACGCCACGTGCTTGTTGATGATCTTGGCCACCAGATCGCCCAACTGGTCGAGCTGGTCGATGTGGCGGGCGTACATCAGCACGCCGTTGGCCAGGGCCCGAGGCTGGTCGCCGCTGGCCTGGTGGGCCTGGTTGAACAGCGGGCGCACCTCAGGGTATTCGGACAGCATCATGCGGTAGAAATGGGTGATCAGCGCTTCGCCGCCGCTCTCCAGCAGCGGCACGGTGGATTTGATGATTGCACGGTCCTGAACGCTAAGCATAAGGATGACTCCTGGGCTTTCTTGAATAGTGCCTTGAACGTTTCAGCTTTCGTGCCAAGTTTTTAATTCAATAAAATCAATAAGTTATAAATAACGTAGTCATATCGACACAGTCCCACGTATAGTCACGCCGACTACACTGAGTCCGAATGACTACACCCATGTCCGCCAAACCCCTGCTCACCGCCCTGCTGCCTCTGGTCGCCGACCTGTCCCGCGAATTGCCCGAGGGCGAGCGCTACCGACGCCTGCTCGAAGCCATGCGCGCCCTGCTGCCCTGCGACGCCGCCGCCCTGTTGCGCCTGGACGGCGACTGCCTGGTGCCGCTGGCGGTGGACGGCCTAAGCGCCGACACCCTGGGCCGGCGCTTCAGGGTCAGCGAGCACCCGCGCTTCGAAGTGCTGCTGGCGGGCGCAGGCCCCACCCGCTTCGCCGCCGACAGTGAACTGCCCGACCCCTACGACGGCCTGGTGGACGGGCTGGCCGACCACCTGGAAGTCCACGATTGCCTCGGCTGCCCGCTGTTCGTCGACGAGCGGCTGTGGGGCCTGATCACCCTCGACGCCCTCGACCCCGAGCGTTTCGAGCCGATCGAGCTCGACGCCCTGCAAGCCTTCGCCAGCCTGGCCTCGGCCACGGTGAACGCCGCCGAACGCATCGAACGCCTGGCGCTGCGTGCCGAAGACGAACACCAGCGGGCCGAGGTCTACCGCCAGGCCAGCGGCCAGCAGCAGCGGGAAATGATCGGCCAGAGCAAGGCCCACAAACGCCTGGTGGAAGAGATCCAACTGGTCGGCGGCAGCGACCTGACCGTGCTGGTCACCGGCGAGACCGGGGTCGGCAAGGAACTGGTGGCCCAGGCGATCCACGCCGCCTCGCCCCGCGCCGACAAGCCGATCATCAGCCTCAACTGCGCCGCCCTGCCGGACACGCTGGTGGAAAGCGAACTGTTCGGCCACGTGCGCGGCGCCTTCACCGGCGCCACCTCCGACCGGCGCGGCAAGTTCGAACTGGCCAACGGCGGCACGCTGTTCCTCGACGAGGTCGGCGAACTGTCGCTGACCGTGCAGGCCAAGCTGCTGCGGGTGCTGCAGAGCGGCCAACTGCAGCGCCTGGGGTCGGACAAGGAGCATCAGGTGGACGTGCGCCTGATCGCCGCCACCAACCGCGACCTCGCCGAAGAGGTGCGCAACGGCCGCTACCGCGCCGACTTCTACCACCGCCTGAGCGTGTACCCGCTGCGGGTGCCGGCCCTGCGCGACCGGGGCCGCGACGTGCTGCTGCTCAGCGGCTTTTTCCTGGAGCAGAACCGCTCGCGCATGGGCCTGGGCAGTCTGCGCCTGAGCGGCGACGCCCAGGAGGCGCTGCTGGCCTACACTTGGCCGGGCAACGTGCGCGAGCTGGAACATTTGATCGGCCGCAGCGCGCTCAAGGCGCTGGGCAACTGCAAGGTGCGGCCGAAGATCCTGACCTTGCATGCGGCGGACCTCGACCTGCCCCGCGAGGTTGTGGATAACCTCGCGCCACCGGCCGCCGCGGCCGCCGCGCCCCTGATGGCCGGGGACCTGCGCAGCGCCACCGAGCAGTACCAGCGGCAGTTGATCGGCGCGGCCCTTGAGCGCCACCGGGACAACTGGGCCAGCGCCGCCCGCGAACTGGGCCTGGACCGGGCGAACCTGGGCCGGCTGGCCAAGAGGCTGGGGATGAAATGACCGCCACGCCGTCGGATTGGCGCCAGAATCCCTAAAGCCTGCCGGCATCAAGTCGATAACCCGGCATCGATACCTGCTGGCGATCCGTGGATCGCCGCTCACCTTTTTCAACAGAAGGTTTTTATGTCTTCCAACAAAGCCCGCGCAGATTCACTTTCGCTTCTGCTGTTTACCTTGCGCAGCGGCAAGCTGATGGCGATCAACCTGCTGAAAGTCAGTGAAATCATCCCTTGCCCGCCGCTGACCCGGCTTCCGGAGTCGCACCCCCACGTCAAAGGCATCGCCACCCTGCGCGGCGCATCGCTGTCGGTGAT
The DNA here is from genome assembly GCF_044749305.1 of Pseudomonas sp. NPDC089534. Taxonomy (NCBI): domain Bacteria; kingdom Pseudomonadati; phylum Pseudomonadota; class Gammaproteobacteria; order Pseudomonadales; family Pseudomonadaceae; genus Pseudomonas; species Pseudomonas sp. NPDC089534. The sequence continues at coordinate 5,514 of NZ_JBIVHR010000138.1, forward strand.
CGACCTCAGCCGCGCCATCGGCGAACGGCCGCTGGAAGACCCCAACGGCGGCTGCCTGATCGTCACCGACGTCAGCCGTTCGAAACAGGGCCTGCACGTGCAGGCGGTCAGCAAGATCGTCCACTGCCTGACCACCGACATCAAGCCGCCGCCCTTCGGCTCCGGCGGCTCGCGCGCCTACATCACCGGCGTGACCTCGGTGGACGGCACGCTGGTGCAGGTGCTGGACATCGAAAAGGTCATCCACGGCATCGCCCCGGTGGAAATCGACCTGACCCCGACCGAACTGAGCATGGAAGACGCCGAAGTGCTGGGCAATGCGCGGATCCTGGTGGTGGACGACAGCCAGGTGGCGCTCCAGCAATCGGTGCACACCCTGCGCAACCTCGGCCTGGAATGCCACACCGCCCGCAGCGCCAAGGAAGCCATCGGCTGCCTGCTGGACCTGCAGGGCACGGCGCAGCAGATCAACCTGATCGTCTCGGACATCGAAATGTCGGAGATGGACGGCTACGCCTTCACCCGCACCCTGCGCGAAACCCCGGACTTCGCCCACCTGTACGTGCTGCTGCACACCTCGCTCGACAGCGCGATGAACAGCGAAAAGGCCCGCCAGGCCGGGGCCAACGGCGTGCTGACCAAGTTCTCCTCGCCGGAGCTCACCCACTGCCTGATCGAAGCGGCCAAGTACGTCGCCGCCCAGGGCCATTGAAGGGTGGCCGAAACGTTCTGCTACCTGATGCGGCGCGACCTGAGCCAGGACGTGCCGGCCATCGTCTGGCCGGACGGCATCGCACTCACCACCTACCGCGCCGAACTGGCGCCGGCGGTCCACCGCCTGATGGAACTCGGCTACCGCGAAGGCGGCGGCCGGGTGCCGACATTGGATCTCTGGCAACAGCAGTTTGAAAGCGACCCGGAATACGACCCGGCGCTGTGCCTGATCGCCAGCGATGCCGAGGGCATCGTCGGCGTGGCGCAATGCTGGACCAGCGCCTACCTGAAGAATCTGGTGGTGCATCCCGGTTTCCAGGGCCGGGGACTGGGCCGGGCGCTGCTGCTCAAGGTGTTCAAGGTGTTTCAGGAACGCCACGAAGGCTGCGTCGACCTGAAGGTGCTGGAAGACAACCTGCGCGCACAACGCCTGTACGAAAGCGCCGGGATGTACGTGGTCCGCCGCGAGCCCGTGCCCGACTGATCTGGTCGCCGGCAGGCTGGCTCCCAGAATGCCGCAAGGTTGTTCACCGCTAAACCTTGTGGGAGCCAGCCTGCTGGCGATGACGTCCATGAAGGCGCCACAGAGCAGTGCCCTCGAATGGCCAGCACTGACAACCGCCACCCATCAGGCATACTCCGAACCTTGGACACCCACCCCCAAGGATGCCGAACCATGAAAGCCATCACCCTGCTCTGCCTCGTCGCCCTCGCCCCGCTGGCCCACGCCTCCAGCCCCGACGCCTGGGCCGCCCACGACAAGGCCGTACTCGCCGCCTGCACCCAGGCCAGCGGCCTGAAAGCCCCCAAGCCCGTCGGCACCGCCGCGCAATTCGACGACCGCGTCGGCTACACCGCCCTGCTGCTCCAGGGCCAATACCCGCAAAAACACATGAAAGGCCAGCAAGGCACCGAGCTGTGCCTGTACGACAAAAAGGCCAAGACCGCCTACGTCACCGAATGGGACTCGGTCCGCCCGACCGCCAAAGGCCGTTGAATGGCGTGCAACTTGCTTCGCCGGGGCTCAGCACGGCGGCTTTCCGTCGCCGTTTCACCTCCTGACCGAAGATTGGCCGTTCAATGAATACGACGTTTTCCTGCGTAGGCTGCGGCAAATGCTGCACCGACCACCATGTCCCCCTGACCCTGGCCGAGACCCGCATGTGGGCGGCGGACGGCGGTCAGGTGATCGTGCTGGTGGAGGCCTTCCTCGGCAACGGACTGGGCTTGCCGGCGCAGCAGCGCGAGCACGCCGAACGCCGTTCGGCGGCGGTGCGCAGCGGCATGGCGCACGCCCACGTGGCGATCACCTTCGCCGCCTACAACGTCGGCCCCTGCCGGAATCTTGACGAAGACAAGCTGTGCCGCATCTACGAACGCCGCCCGCTGGTGTGCCGCATCTACCCGGCGGAGATCAACCCGCACATCCCGCTCAATCCCGCCGCCAAGGACTGCCCGCCGGAATCCTGGACCCAGGGGCCGGCGCTGATCGTCGGCGGCGAGCTGGCGGATCGTGAACTGGTGGAACTGATCCAGCGGTCGCGCCAGGCGGACCGCGATGACATCCGGATCAAGGAGGCGGTCTGCGGACGGCTCGGCATCCGCACCACGGCGCTCAAGGGCGACGGCTTCACCGCCTACCTGCCGGACATGGCGGCGCTGGCCGGCGTGATCGACCAAGTGACGGCGCAACCGCTGGCCGAGGCGCCCGGCGAATGGCAGTTCCATGTCTCGGGCGATGACATTGCCGGGCAAGTGCAGGCGGCGGGGGCGCAGGTGGTGACGGAGCCGGCGCTGACCTATGCCTTCATTCCGTTGCGGGCGGCCTGATCCGGATCTTGCATCGGGGCTGCCGGCCTCATCGCTAGCAAGCTAGCTCCCACAAGGATCTCGGTCGTTCACAGATTTTGTGCCCGCCCATGTCACCTGCGGTGCCTGGACTGCCGCCATCGCCAGCAGGCTGGCTCTCACAGGGATCCCGGTCGTTCACAGATTTTGTGCCCGCCCATGTCACCTATGGGAGCCAGCCTGCTGGCGATGAGGCCGGCCGGAACACCCTTAATCCCGGACCTGACGCCGCCCCCAGAACTCCCGCGCCAACGACCGCAGATCCCCCGCCAGCCCCGCCACGTCCTGCGAATTGGCCTGGCTCTGCCGCCCTTCGTCCACCGTCACCTCGCAGGCCGAGCGGATGCTGACGATGTTGCGGTTGATGTCCTCGCTCACCGCGCTCTGCTCCTCCACCGCCGCTGCGATCTGCAGGCTCATTTCGGTGATCTGCCCCACCCGCCCACTGATCCCGTCCAATGCCTGCGCCGCGCGCTTCGCCTGTTCGACGCTGTTGCCCACATGCTCGCCGCTCTGCTGCATGGCCAGCACCGCATCCCGGGCGCCGTTCTGCAGGGTGCTGATCATCCGCTGGATCTCGTTGGTCGATTGCTGGGTGCGCTGGGCCAGCCCGCGCACTTCGTCGGCCACCACCGCGAACCCGCGCCCGGCATCCCCGGCCCGCGCCGCTTCGATGGCGGCGTTGAGCGCCAGCAGGTTGGTCTGCTCGGCGATGCTGCGGATCACCTCCAGCACCCCGGAAATCTCGCTGCTGTGGCCTTCCAGCTGATGGATCACCTCGGTCGCCCGGCCCAGCTCCTCGGCCAGGCGCAGCACCGCGCTGCGGCTTTCGCCGACCAGCAGATGCCCTTCACGGGTTTCCGTGCCGGCCATGTCCGCCGCCACCGACGCCTGCTGGGCATGGCTGGCCACCTCGGCGACGCTGGCCGCCATCTGATGGATCGCCGCCGCCACCTGATCGGTCTCCGCCTGCTGGGCCAGGCTGCTGGTGTGGCTGCTGTGCAGGTGATCGACCAACTGCGCGGCGTGCCCGGCCAGACGCTGCGAAGCGTCGCCGATCCGCCCGACCACCGCGCCGACCTGGGCCTCCAGCATCTGCAAGGCAAACTCGATCTGGCCGAACTGATCCCGCCGGCCGGTGTAGATGCCTTGGCTCAACGGGTTATCGGCGATTGTCTGCGCCCGCGCGGTCAAGCGTTCCAGGGGCCGCAGCAGCCAACCCACGCCGAGGGCGCAGACCGCGCTGCCGACCACGAACGCCCCGGCATCGATCCACAGCGACTCCGGCCGCAGCCACGCCTCGGTGCCCAGCACCAGCGCCAGCAACGCGCTGGCCAGCGCCGTGATCCGCCCCCGCAACCCCGGCACCGGCAGGCGCGCCCAGAGCGACGTGCGACCTTCACGCAGCTGCGCATAGGCCCGCTCCGCCGCCGCCACCAGCCGCGCATCCGGCCGCGTGCGCACCGACTGGTACTCCACCGCCGCGCCGTTCTGCGTCACCGGCGTGACATAGGCACTGACCCAGTAATGATCACCGTTCTTGCAGCGGTTCTTCACCAGCCCCATCCAGGAACGCCCGCGCTTGAGCGTCTGCCACATGTGGGCGAACGCCTGGGGCGGCATGTCCGGATGGCGCAGCAGGTTGTGCGGCGCACCCAACAGCTCGTCACGACCGTAACCGCAGATGTTGATGAAGTCGTCGTTGGCGTAGGTGATCGCGCTGTTCAGATCGGTGGTCGAGAGGATGTTCGCATCGGGCGCAACATCGACGTTGCGCCCGGTCACCGGGAGATTGATCTTCATGGAGAGCGCGCTCGTTTTATTGGAAAGAGTCGGCAGGGCTGCTGACTCTAAGCGCACTCATTGGATAAACGTTGATCTGGCTCAGGATCTGAGCAATTAGCCATCACTGCGACGGAAAATCGCAGCCGATGGCCGCACATCGGCGCCGGATCAGCGCTTGCCCATCGACCGCCGAGTGCCGGGCGGCGCCATGCCGGGGACTTTGGTGTGGCCGTTCTTGGCGCCGTTCTTGTACCACGGCTGATTGGAGCCCTTGGCGGCGGCCAGCTCACCGGGCTTGAACGGGAACTTGAAGGCCGGGATGGCCGACGGGGTTTCGCTGGCGTCAGGTTGAACGGCCGGGGCGTCGGTCACGGCGTCGTCGGTGGGGGCAGTCATGGTGGCTCCGGGGAGGCGGGAGGTCGGCTCCGGAAGGGAGCCGCGAAAGCGCGCAGTATACCTGCGCGCCACCACTTTACAGCCCCGAAAAAGGGAACGGCCGGCCTCCTGTCGGGACTGTTCGATGGGCGGAACGGTCCGGCCTCACGCCAACGGCACCACCCGGTCCAGCGCCCGGTTCACCGCCAGCTCGGCGAGCATGACGATCTGCTGGATCCCCAATGCCATGCTGCGATGCGGGCCGCTGAGCTCATTGGCGAAATGGCTGACCAGGATGCTGGCCGACGCCAGGGACTCGCAAGCGTCGGCCAACAGGTTCTCGTTGCCGATGTTCGGGCAGACCGTGTACATCGCACTCGGCTGACGGCGCTTGTGGGGTTCCGGGTTGAGGTAGAAATCGAGGGCCCGTTTGACGGCTTGCTCGTTTCTGGCTTGGTCTTCGGCGCGCCTGGCGTCGGCGAGTGGGGTTGTTGAGGGTGGGTCGGGTATCAATTTATCCATCACGCATTTCCTTATGAAATTGCACCTTCATTCCCGATCTCACCCGTGGAATGAGGTGGCAGCTATGTACGGAGTGAGATTACCGGTAAGGAAACTAAACCCGGCCAGACCGAAGCCTGCCCGCACATAACCGCCATAAAGAACTGCTGACAGCCTGAGCTGGCGGCAATTATGGGGGCGCTGGCGTTAGTTTCCAAATTGAACAGCCGGGCATCTCACCTCCCGGTCGCTGAATGGCCAGCGACGGGGAAAGACTAGAGAGCGGGCTTCCGACGGACAACCTGAAAACCTTGTGGGAGGGTTCG
>NZ_JBIVHR010000139.1:0-10833 GCF_044749305.1 Pseudomonas sp. NPDC089534
CGCCGATTTCCTGGGTCATGGGTCTGCCTCAAAGTGCATCCGCAAAGACCCATGCTCCAAAGCTGCACATGCCGTGTTGAGACTCAAGAGTCGCCCTGGCAGCTTTGTCGGCGGGGATTTGCGAAAACGAATGGATGGAAAAAAGAGTCGTCAGGAAGAGCCCGCAATGCGGACGAGCACCCGAATCTGACTTCGGGAATGCGCTACCTGGACGAGGCCCTGTTAAAGGCCGGCGCGCACTATACCGGAATTTGCCCAAAAGTGGAGCTTTTTTTGTCGGCCCGACAGGTTTGTCACCGCGATGTAACGGGGTTTTGCGGATAATCCTGCGAGGGTCTATTTTCCAAGGGCCCGGCCCTGCGGGCGATGACGCTTAAACGATTCACCGACATGCGGCATGTGGTCGCTGCCCCTCCTTTCCCGCCTGAGGAAACACCCATGAATCAGCCCGCCGCCGGTCGCGTCAGCCGTGAACGACTCGGACACGTGCACCTGATCGGCCTGGACCGCGCCGCCAAGCGCAATGCCTTCGACCTGGATCTGCTCAATGACCTGAGCCTGGCCTACGGCGAATTCGAGGCCGACGGCGACGCCAGGGTGGCGGTGGTGTTCGGCCATGGCGAGCACTTCACTGCCGGGCTCGACCTGGTCAACGCCAGCGCCGCCCTCGCCCAGGGCTGGCAGGTGCCGAACGGCGGTTGCGATCCGTGGGGCGTGTTCGCCGGCCCCAGGGTCAGCAAACCGGTGATCGTCGCGGCCCAGGGCTACTGCCTGACCATCGGCATCGAACTGATGCTCGCCGCCGACATCAACCTGTGCGCCAGCAACACCCGGTTCGCCCAGATGGAAGTCCAGCGCGGGATCTTTCCGTTCGGCGGCGCGACGCTGCGCTTCCATCAGATCGCCGGCTGGGGCAATGCCATGCGTTGGCTGCTGACCGGCGACGAGTTCGATGCCCATGAGGCGCTGCGCCTGGGTCTGGTGCAGGAGGTCATGGCCAGCGAAGACCTGCTGCCGCGGGCCATCGAACTGGCCGAGCGGATTGCCCGCCAGGCGCCGCTGGGGGTGCAGGCGACGCTGATGTCGGCGCGCCAGGCCCGCTATGAAGGCGAGACGGCGGCGGCCAAGGGATTGCCGCCGCTGGTGAAGAAACTGCTGGCCAGCGAGGATGCACGGGAAGGCGTGCGCTCTTTGGTGGAGCGGCGGGCCGGGGTCTTCAAAGGGGCCTGATGGTGCGGCGCCTGCAAGTCCGTCATCGCCAGCAGGCTGGCTCCCACAGGGGGCCGCGTTCCAAGTCGGGAGCCAGCCTGCGGCAAAGGGGCCGGTGCATCCCGCAGGGTTAGGTCGCCGGGCGAATCGCGTCGATCAACGACCGCAACGAATAGCCCAGCCTCGGCAACAGCGCTTCGGCCCGTGCGGTCAGCGCCGGCAGGTCCAGTTCCTGCTCAAGGTCCGCCGGCACGATCAGGATCACGTTGCCCTCCTTCACCGGCAACTCCCAGTAATGCCGGTGGTAGAGGCCGCGCAGCAGCGCCGCGCCCAACGGCTTGCCGTCATCGGTGGCCCATTGGTTGATCACCAGCCAGCCGCCGGGGTTCAGGCGCTTCTGGCAGTCGCCGAGGAAATTCCACGCCAGGTGCCCGGCGCCGGGGCCGACGTCGGTGTACAGGTCGACGAAGATCAGATCCGCAGGTTCTGCGGTCGGCAACAGTTCCAGGGCGTCGCCCACGCGGATGTACAGGCGCGGATCGTCGTCCAGCCCCAGGTACTCGATGGCCAGGCGCGGCACGTCCGGGCGCAGCTCGATGGCCTCGACGTCTTCCAGCGGCAAGAACTTCAGGCAGGCCTGGGTCAGCGTGCCCGCGCCCAGCCCCAGGAACAGCGCGCTCTCCGGCTGCTCGTGGCACAAGGCGCCGATCAGCATCGCCCGGGTGTAGTCGTACTCCAGCCAGCTCGGATCGGCGGTGAACACGCAGCTCTGCTCGATGGCGTCGCCGAACTCCAGAAAGCGGTAATCGGCCACTTCCAGCACGCGGATCACGCCAAACTCGTCCTGTACTTCGGCGAGCAACCGCTCGACGCGCTCCTCAGTCATTTCATCTCCTGGCGGTCACCGGGCGCGGTGACGCGATGGCACCCGTGCGGTGCCGTGGCAAAGCGGCGATTGTCGGCCAATCGGCAGGAGCAGGTCACGCACTAATTGCTGCTACCATGGGCTTCCGTGCGTAGACCCCTAGAGACCGTGATGAGCCAACCCTGGAGCCCTGACAGCTGGCGCGCCCTGCCGATCCAGCAACAACCCCGCTACCCCGACGCCGCGCACCTGCGCCAAGTCGAGCAAACCCTGGCGGGCTATCCGCCGCTGGTGTTCGCCGGCGAGGCCCGCGAGTTGCGCCGCCAGTTCGCCGAGGTCACCCAGGGCCGGGCGTTTCTGCTCCAGGGCGGCGACTGCGCCGAAAGCTTCGCCGAGTTCTCGGCGGCGAAGATCCGCGACACCTTCAAGGTGCTGCTGCAGATGGCGGTGGTCATGACCTTCGCCGCCGGCTGCCCGGTGGTGAAGGTCGGGCGCATGGCCGGCCAGTTCGCCAAGCCCCGCTCGGCCAACGACGAGACCATCGACGGCGTGACCCTGCCGGCCTACCGCGGCGACATCGTCAACGGCATCGGCTTCGACGCCGCCAGCCGCGTGCCGGACCCGGAGCGCCTGCTGCAGTCCTATCACCAGTCCACCGCGACCCTCAACCTGCTGCGCGCCTTCGCCCAGGGCGGCTTCGCCGACCTGCACCAGGTGCACAAGTGGAACCTGGACTTCATCGCCAACTCGGCGCTGACCGAAAAGTACAGCCACCTGGCCGACCGCATCGACGAAACCCTGGCCTTCATGCGCGCCTGCGGCATGGACAGTTCGCCGCAGCTGCGCGAAACCAGTTTCTTCACCGCCCACGAGGCGCTGCTGCTGAACTACGAAGAAGCCTTCGTGCGCCGCGACAGCCTGACCAACGACTACTACGACTGCTCGGCGCACATGCTGTGGATCGGCGACCGCACCCGTCAGCTCGACGGCGCCCACGTCGAATTCCTGCGCGGGGTGAACAACCCGATCGGGGTCAAGGTCGGCCCGAGCATGGATCCGGACGACCTGATCCGCCTGATCGACGTGCTCAACCCGGACAACGATCCGGGCCGCCTGAACCTGATCGCCCGCATGGGCGCGAACAAGGTCGGCGATCACCTGCCGGCGCTGATCCGCGCCGTGCAGCGCGAAGGCAAGCAGGTGCTGTGGAGTTCCGATCCGATGCACGGCAACACGATCAAGGCCAGCAGCGGCTACAAGACCCGCGACTTCGCGCAGATCCTCGGCGAGGTGAAGCAGTTCTTCCAGGTGCACCAGGCCGAAGGCAGCTACGCCGGCGGCATCCACATCGAGATGACCGGGCAGAACGTGACCGAATGCATCGGCGGCGCGCGGCCGATCACCGAAGACGCGTTGTCGGACCGCTACCACACCCATTGCGATCCGCGGATGAACGCCGACCAGTCGCTGGAGCTGGCGTTCCTGATCGCCGAGACGCTGAAGCAGGTGCGCCGGTAAGGGCGAGTCGCACCGATCGCCAGCAGGCTGGCTCCCACCGGGGTTCTGTGCCGTGCGCACACCTCATGTGGGAGCCAGCCTGCCGGCGATGGCGTCGGCTGAAACACCCTCAACCTGTGCCAGCGCCTGCCGCAACCTGCCGGCACTCTCCCGCCGGCAATTGAGCTGCACCCGCTCAAGCCCCAGCCAATCGGCCATCCCCTTCAGGTTCACCGCCAAGGCCTGCATTCCGGCCTCATCCAAACCGTTTTCCTCTTCGTGCACCGCATGCACCGCCAACTGCCCCTGCGCCCGTTCGGCCCGCAGGTCCACCCGCGCCGCGATCCGCTCGTCGTGCAGGAACGGCAACACGTAGTAGCCGAACACCCGCTTGTCCTGCGGGGTGTAGATCTCCAGCCGATAGCGGAAACCGAACAGACGCTCGGTGCGGCTGCGCTCCCAGATCAGCGAATCGAACGGCGACAGCAGCGCGGCGGCGCCGACCTTGCGGGGGATCTTGGGCTCGGGCAGGCAATAGGCGGTTTGCCGCCAGCCCTCGACTGCGCAGGTGAGCAGCTGTCCGGCCTCGACCAGCTCGGCCAGTCGCGGCCGGGCATCCGCCGGGTTCAAGCGAAAGTAATCGCGCAAGTCCTTCTCCGTCGCGACACCCAGCGCCTGGGCGGCGTGCAGCAGCAAACCGCGTTGCGCCTCGGCTTCATCAGGCAGCGGCTGTTGCAGCACCGCCCCCGGAATCACCCGCTCCGGCAGGTCATACAGGCGCTCGAAGCCACGCCGGCCGGCGACGGTGACTTCACCCGCCGCGAACAGCCACTCCAGCGCGTGCTTTTCGGCGCTCCAGTCCCACCACGGGCCGGCCTTCTCCTGACGGGTCGACAAGCTGCCCGCCCCCAAGGCGCCCTGCTCCTCGACAGAGGCCAGCACCCGGCGAATGGTGTCCTGCTGTTCGCGCCCGAACTGCGCCAACTGCCGATAGATGTCCTCGCCGCGCCGGGCCCGCTGCATGCGCCAGCCCATCAGCGGGTACATCGACAGCGGCAGCAACGAAGCCTCATGCCCCCAGTATTCGAACAGCGTGCGGCGGCGCCCCGAACTCCAGGCGGCCTGGTCGAGCAAATCGGCGGAATAGGAACCGAGGCGGGAAAACAGCGGCAGGTAGTGCGAGCGCACCACCGCGTTGACGGAATCGATCTGCAGCAGGCCCAGCCGTTCGATCAGCCGGTTGAGGTGCTGCGCCTTAACGGCCGGCGGCTGGCGCCCGTGGAATCCTTGGGCAGCCAGCGCCAGGCGTCGGGCCTGTTTGAGGGAAAAGGACAGTGTCGCGGGCATGAACGTCTCCTTGTCTGCTCGCAACCTACCTCACCTGAAAGTGGTTTGTGTAGCGCCCCCTCCATCCCCGTCATCATTTATGCATCGGATCGTCCCAGAACGGCCGCACCGCTTCGTGCTCGACATCGGCACGGCTGACGCCGATGTCCTTCAGCGCTTCGTCGCTCAGGCCGGCGAGCAGCTCGCGCTCGCGGTGCAGCTCGTACCAGCGGCTGAACTTGTGCAGCAGATCGGAAACGAGATGGCCGGACACTTTTTCGTCACTTACATATTCGCTTTGACCTTTCATCGTGTTGCCCTCCTTTAGGGATGGCTTCAGTCTCGCCCCGGGTCTACGATCAATCCAACGAATGTTTCTGATGGCATGCATCTCGGAGATTGATGAATGTCCGCCTACCCCAGTATCGATACCGATGTCCTGCGCACCTTCGTCGCGATTGCCGACCAGGGCGGCTTCACCCGCGCCGGCGAAATGGTCAACCGCACCCAGTCGGCGGTGAGCATGCAGATGAAGCGCCTGGAGGAAGACGTGCTGCAGCGCCAGCTGTTCGAGCGCGACGGCCGCCAGGTGCGGCTGACCGCCGAGGGTCAGGTGCTGCTGGGCTACGCCCGGCGCATCCTCAAGCTGCACAGCGAAGTGTTCAACACCCTGCGCGAGCCGCACATGGTCGGCACCGTGCGCATCGGCACGCCGGATGACTACGTGATGCGGTTCCTGCCGGGGATCCTGTCGCGCTTCGCCCAGTTCTATCCGCTGATCCAGATCGAGGTGCACTGCGAGTCGACCAAGCAACTGTTGCAGCGCACGGACCTGGACCTGTCGATCGTCACCCGCGAGCCGGGCAGCGAGATCGGCCAACTGCTGCGCAAGGAACGCTTCGTCTGGGCCGAGGCGCAGAACTTCAGCGCCCACGAACAGACGCCCCTGCCGCTGGCGATGTTCAACAGCGACTGCTTCTGCCGCCTGTGGGCCTGCAACGCGCTGGACGCCATGGGCCGCGAGTACCGCATCGCCTACAACAGCACCAGCCTGTCGGCGCTGATGGCGGTGGTGAGCGCAGGGCTGGCCATCACCGCGCAGCTGGAAAGCCTGATCACCCCGGACATGCGCATCCTCGGCGCCAACGAAGACCTGCCGCTGCTGCCGGAGGCCAGCATCATGCTGATCCGCAACCTCAACAATCCGTCGCCGATCACCGAGTGCCTGGCCGAACACATCGTCGAAGGCTTCAAACTTTAAGGGCGAGCATCACCGCGCTCAGCACCAGGAAACCGCAGAACAGCCCGCGCAGCAGCTTTTCCGGCATCGCGTGGGCGATGCGCACGCCCCAGCTGATGCTCAACAGGCCGCCCGCCGCCAGCGGCAAACCGATCATCCAGTCGACTTCCCGGTGCGCCGCGTAGGTCACCAGCGTCACACCGGTGCTGGGCAGCGCCAACGCCAGCGACAGGCCTTGGGCGACCACCTGGGTGGTGCCGAACAGGCTGGTCAGCACCGGAGTCGCCACCACCGCCCCGCCCACGCCGAACAAGCCGCCCATGGTGCCGGAGGCCGCGCCGAGCACGCCCAGCCACGGCCATGAATAGCGCATCTCGGACGTCGCCGCCGCTTTGCCGCCGAACATGCGCAGCACGTTGTAGGCCGACAGCGCCACCAGGAACGCCACAAAGCCGATGCGCATGGTCTGCGCGTCGATGCCCACCGCCCAGATCGAACCGATCCAGGCAAAAAGGAACCCCATCGCCGCCAGCGGCAGCGCGTGACGCAGTTCGATGCGGTTGCGCTGGTGGTAGCGCCACAGCGCCAGCATCACGTTGGGCACCACCATCACCAACGCCGTGCCTTGGGCCAGTTGCTGATCGAGCCCGAACCAGGCGCCGAGCAAAGGAATGGCGATCAGGCCGCCACCGATCCCGAACACTCCGCCCAATGTGCCCAGGGCGGCGCCAAACAGCAGGTACAGCAGAAACTCGATCACAGCGGTACTCCTCTTACGTCATGGGGGTCATCCTACGCAGTCGGTGCTGGCTCGGAAACGCACAGCAGCGCACAATGGCTGTGCCAAATTCGCAAAGGCAGCGACCCGCCATGAACCCCAATCAACTGACCGAACAACTCGGCCTGTTCCTCGACGTGCTGGAAAGCGGCAGCTTTTCGGCGGCGTCCCGGCGCCATCCGCTGACCCCCTCCGCCGTGGCCCGACGCATCGACAGCCTCGAAGCAGCGGTGGGCAGCCAATTGTTCATCCGCAGCACCCACGCCGTGCGCGCCACGCCGGCGGGGCTGGCGTTTGCCGAACGGGCGCGGCGGATCGTCGCCGAACTGCGCCTGGCCCGGGCCGAGGCGGTGTCCCTGAGCAGCGCGCCGGAAGGCCTGATCCGGGTCGATGCCCCGGCGGCGTTCGGCCGCCGGCACCTGGCGCCGGTGATCGCCGACTTTCTGGTGCTGTATCCCGGCCTCGACGTTCAGTTGCACCTGATCGACAGCTTCGTCGACATGCACGGCTCGAACCTGGGCAAGGTCGATCTGGTGCTGCGCGCCGGACAACTGGCCGACACCCGGCTGGTCGCCACGCCCCTGGCGAGCATGATGCGCATCGCCTGCGCCAGTCCCGACTACCTCAAACGCCGGGGCGTGCCGGGCGACCCGACCCTGCTCAGCGAGCACGACGGACTGGACTGGGACGGCCTCGCCCCGCCCTTCGCCTGGCGCTTCGAGCACGAGGGAAAAATGCAGTTGCACCGGCCGGGCCGGATCCGCATGAGCGCCAACAACGCCGAGGCGCTGGTGTGCGGTGCCCTGGCCGGCCTCGGCATCGCCCACCTGCCGACCTGGCTGGCCAGCGAATACCTGCTGCGCGGCGAGCTGCTGCCGCTGTTCTGCGAAAACGGCTTGCCGAAACCGGAACCCGCCGTCATCTATGCATTGCGCCTGGCACAGCAGGCCAGCTCACGCAGCCGCCTGCTGCTGGAATACCTCAAGACGCGCTTCAGCCCGGTGCCGCCCTGGGATCTGGCGCTGCAACGGGACCTGGGACGGCATTGACCGAATCGGCACCCGCCCAGAATTGTCTGGCGCATTAAAGGTTCGGGCGCTAGATTCATCCGATCACCGATCAAGGCTTTGACATGAACACCGACCGCGATACCCCCGACCTCTGCGAAGACCTGCTGCTGGACAACCAGGCCTGCTTCGCCCTGCATTCCACTTCGCTGATGATGACCAAGGTCTACAAGCCGTTGCTGCAAGCGCTCGGACTGACCTACCCGCAGTACCTGGCGATGATGGTGCTGTGGGAAAAGGATGGCCTGACCGTCGGCGAAATCAGCGCACGCCTGCTGACAGATCCGGGCTCGCTGACCCCGCTGCTCAAGCGCCTGGAAGCCGAAGGCCTGCTCAGCCGCACGCGCAGCCGGGAAGACGAACGGGTGGTGATCGTCGAACTGACCGAGCAGGGCCGTGCCCTCCACGGGCAGGCCCGCACCATTCCGCAATGCATCCTCGGCGCCAGCGGCTTCTCGCTGGAACGCCTGCAGCACCTGCAGGCCGAATTGCAGGCGCTGCGCAGCCATCTGCAAGACAGCCTGAACTGAATCCCCCCTTCCCTCTGCAGGAGCGAGCCTGCTCACGATAGCGGTCGGACATTCAGCCGTTCTGTGACTGAACCACCGCCATCGCGAGCAGGCTCGCTCCTACAGGGACTGCGTTTCGCCCGCCTGCGCAAAATATTCCTGCCTCCTGTCTCTCCATAAAAATCCTTTCACATCAAAAACCTACGACAAATCAGCGGTGTGTTTCCGTTGCTCGCGCCGGCTTTTCTGAAAAATTTATCTTGCGCACTAAATATTTGAGCGATACATTCACCTCGCACTTACTTAACGCGCAAACAATTAGCGCAGCAAACACACCTCAAGAGGCTCACACCATGCAAACTCTCTACACCGCAATCGCAACCTCCACCGGCGGCCGTGACGGTCGTGCGATCTCCAGCGACAACATCCTCGACGTCAAGCTGGCCACCCCGAAAGAACTCGGCGGTGCCGGCGGCGCAGCCACCAACCCTGAGCAACTGTTCGCCGCCGGCTACTCGGCGTGCTTCATCGGCGCCCTGAAATTCGTCGCCGGCCAGACCAAACGCAAGATCCCGGACAACGCCTCGATCACCGCCCATGTCGGCATCGGCCAGATCCCCGGCGGCTTCGGCCTGGACATCGACCTGCACATCAGCCTGCCGGGCCTGGAACAGGCCGACGCGCAAAGCCTGGTCGACGCGGCCCACCAGGTCTGCCCGTACTCCAACGCCACCCGCGGCAACGTCGACGTACGCCTGCACGTCACCGTGTAACCCCTGACACCCAAGGCCCGAACACAGGAAATGAACATGAACGCTTTCAGCAAAGTCTTGACCGGCACCCTTCTCGCCCTGTCCGTCCACAGCGCGTTCGCCGGTGATGTCGAACACAACACCCAGGCGTTCCTCGATGCGCTGAACGCCGGCAACGGCAAGCCGATGGAGCAGATGACGCCGAAAGAGGCCCGCGCCGTGCTGGTGGGCGCCCAGGCCGGCGTCAAGCTGACGCTGCCTGCGGCCGATGTGAGCCAGAAGACCATCCAGGTCGACGGCCAGCCGCTGAGCCTGACCATCGTGCGGCCGGCCGGGGTCAAGGGTGAGCTGCCGGTGTTCATGTTCTTCCACGGCGGCGGCTGGGTGCTGGGGGACTTCCCGACCCACGAACGCCTGGTGCGGGATCTGGTGGCCGGTTCGGGCGCGGCGGCGGTGTTCGTCAACTACACCCCTTCGCCGGAAGCGCATTACCCGGTGGCGATCAACCAGGCCTACGCCGCCACGAAATGGGTGGCCGAGCACGGAAAAGAGATCAACGTCGACGGCAAGCGCCTAGCGGTGGCCGGCAACAGCGTCGGCGGCAACATGGCGGCCGTGGTCGCGCTGATGGCCAAGGACAAGGGCACCCCGGCCATCCGCTTCCAGGCGCTGCTGTGGCCGGTGACCGACGCCAGCTTCGACACCGGTTCCTACAACCAGTACGCCGAGGGGCACTTCCTCACCCGCAACATGATGAAGTGGTTCTGGGACAACTACACCACCGACGCCAAACAGCGCAACGAGATCTATGCCTCGCCGCTGCGGGCCACCACTGCGCAGCTCAAAGGCCTGCCGCCTGCACTGGTGCAGACCGCCAGCGCCGACGTGCTGCGTGACGAAGGCGAAGCCTACGCCCGCAAACTGGACGAGGCCGGCGTGCCGGTGACGGCCGTGCGCTACAACGGCCTGATCCACGACTACGGTTTGCTCAACGTGGTCAGCCAGGTGCCGGCGGTGCGCTCGGCGATGCTTCAGGCCTCGCAGGAGCTCAAGCAACACCTGAAGTGAATCTGCATGTCCGCTCCAGCAATGGGCAGGCACAAAAAAACCCGACTCGATGGTCGGGTTTTTTTGTGCGACACGACAGCAGAATTACTTCTTGCTGCGACCCTTGAAGGAGTTGTCGCGGGTGTCGATATCGATCCACTCGTCGATTTCGATGAAGTCGGCGACCTGGATCTCGGTGCCGTTCTTCAGTTTGGCAGGCTTCATGACCTTGCCCGAGGTGTCGCCGCGAGCGGCGTTCTCGGTGTAGACAACCTGACGGCTGATGGTGGTCGGCAGTTCTACCGATACCAGACGGCCTTCGAAGAACACGGCTTCGCAGACGTCTTCCATGCCTTCTTCGATGTACGGCAGCACGCTTTCGATGTCTTCGGCGTTCAGCTCGTACATGGTGTAGTCGGTGGTGTCCATGAACGTGTAGGAGTCACCGCTGATGAAGGACAGGGTGGCTTCTTTGCGGTCCAGGATCACGTCGTCCAGCTATTCGTCCGCACCGTAAACGGAATCGGTCTTGTAACCGGTCAG
>NZ_JBIVHR010000140.1:0-10667 GCF_044749305.1 Pseudomonas sp. NPDC089534
AATAGCCTATCTTTATACACATAGCTACAAGAGCTAATATGACGATCACTTCTTTGTAGTACATTTAGTTGGAAGTAACTGCTCAACCTTGAATAATTTCGAAAACGAACTCTTCGTGGAAATCACCGCGGATCAGTCGGGCACAGGCTTCGCTGATGGCAGCGTGCTTGGCTTCGCTCAGATGGCCCAGCTCACGGTTGGCGTCAGCGGCGGCCTGTTTGACCATGGCCAGACCGACCACCAGCTTCGGGTAATGCGAGATCGGAACGCCGGAGAGACGGAAGTTGTTCACCGCTCGCAGGGTCTGGATGCCGTAATACGCTTGAGCCGGTACTTCGAGGGAGCCAAGCAGGTCGTTTTCTGTGCGGAAAGATGCAGCGGAGGACATGATAGAAATCATCTCGATATGGACCCGGTCTGTGCCGGAACGCTGCGAATGCTAGGCTTGTGGGAATTTTTGGGCCAATGCTGTTAAACACTGCCCTATGCACATTCGGCATAATGCCCGTGTGACGCCGCGTGCGCGGCAGGCGTGTGACCTATTTTGGTGCGTGTCCGGGAGGACGTGATGAATCTGGAAAGCAAATGGCTTGAGGACTTCAGTGCCCTGGCCGCCACCCGCAGCTTCTCGCAGGCGGCCGAGCGGCGTTTCGTGACCCAGCCGGCGTTCAGCCGGCGGATCCGCAGCCTGGAGGCCGCACTGGGCCTGACGCTGGTCAACCGTTCGCGCACGCCCATCGAGCTGACGGCGGCGGGGCAGCTGTTTCTGGTGACCGCGCGCACCGTGGTCGAACAGCTCGGCGAAGTGCTGCGCCACCTGCACCATCTGGAGGGCGGGCAGGGCGAGGTGATCCAGGTGGCGGCGGCGCACTCGCTGGCGCTGGGCTTCTTTCCGCGCTGGATCGCGCAGTTGCGCAACGAAGGGCTGAACATCGCCACGCGGCTGGTCGCGACCAACGTCGGCGATGCCGTGCATGCCCTGCGCGAAGGCGGCTGCGACCTGATGCTGGCCTTCTATGACCCGGATGCGGCGATGCAGATGGATGCGGAGATCTTCCCGTCGCTGCACCTGGGCCACACCGAAATGCTGCCGGTGTGCGCGGCGGACGCCAACGGCCGGCCGCTGTTCGACCTGGAAGGCGAGGCGAGCGTGCCGCTGCTGGCCTACAGCGCCGGGGCGTTTCTCGGGCGTTCGGTGAACGGCCTGCTGCGCCAGCGCCAATTGCGCTTCACCACCATTTACGAAACCGCCATGGCCGACAGCCTCAAGAGCATGGCGCTCGAAGGCCTGGGCATCGCCTGGGTGCCGCAGTTGAGCGTGCGCGCCGAACTGGCCCGCGGCGAACTGGTGGTCTGCGGCGGCCCGCAGTGGCACGTGCCGCTGGAGATCCGCCTGTACCGCTGCGCGCTGGTGCGCAAGGCCAACGTGCGGCTGCTGTGGCGCAAGCTCGAAGGCGGGGCCGCGCAGAGCGCCTGAAAAGATCAATGGGGATGCAACTGATCTGACGCTTGCGGTGCCTGGACTGACGCCATCGCCAGCAGGCTGGCTCCCACAAGGGGGGGCGGCGCAATGCGGAGCGGCGAGCGCCACAATCCAATGCGGGAGCAAGCCTGCTCCCGCAGGGCAATTTGCGGTGCGCAGGCACTGACCTTCGGGTCAATAAAACCGGGGCTTTGCGGCAGATGACAGATGGTCGAGACGGGGGCTGTTTATTGGCTTCATTGCGGTATACTGCGCGGCCTTCGGCCGGTTTGTCCGGCCATTTTCCGTACAATCAAGCCACGCAACCTGCGTGGCTTGTTGTTTTTGACGCGCCTGCGGGCGCCCAGAGAGAAGAGGCGCGACGATGAGTGCACTGGTTGGCGTGATCATGGGCTCCAAGTCCGATTGGTCCACCCTTAGCCACACCGCCGATATGCTGGAAAAGCTCGGCATCCCCTACGAGGTGAAAGTGGTTTCCGCCCACCGCACCCCGGATCTGCTGTTCCAGTACGCCGAAGAGGCCGAAGGCCGCGGCATCGAGGTGATCATCGCCGGCGCCGGCGGCGCGGCCCACCTGCCGGGCATGTGCGCGGCCAAGACCCACTTGCCGGTGCTGGGCGTGCCGGTGCAGTCGGCCATGCTCTCGGGCGTCGATTCGCTGCTGTCGATCGTGCAGATGCCGGCCGGCGTTCCGGTCGCCACCCTGGCCATCGGCAAGGCCGGCGCGATCAACGCCGCGCTGCTGTCGGCGAGCATCCTGGGCGCCAAGCACCCGCAGTTCCACGCGGTGCTGAAAACCTTCCGCGCCGAGCAGACTGACAGCGTCCTGGACAATCCAGACCCACGCATTGCCTGAGGTTGTTGAGATGAAGATCGGTGTGATCGGTGGCGGCCAGTTGGGCCGCATGCTGGCCTTGGCGGGCACTCCGCTGGGCATGAACTTCGCTTTCCTGGATCCTGCGCCGGACGCCTGTGCCGCTGCGCTGGGCGAACACCTGCGGGCCGACTACGGCGATCAGGACCACCTGCGCCAACTGGCCGATGAAGTCGATCTGGTGACCTTCGAGTTCGAAAGCGTCCCGGCCGAGACCGTGGCGTTCCTGTCCCAGTTCGTGCCGGTGTACCCGAGCGCCGAAGCCCTGCGCATCGCCCGCGACCGCTGGTTCGAGAAGAGCATGTTCAAGGAGCTGGGGATTCCGACCCCGGCGTTCGCCGACATCCAGTCGCAGGCCGACCTGGACGCCGCCGTGGCGGCCATCGGCCTGCCGGCCGTGCTCAAGACCCGCACCCTGGGCTACGACGGCAAGGGCCAGAAAGTCCTGCGCAAGCCTGAGGATGTGGTCGGCACGTTCGCCGAACTGGGCAGCGTGGCCTGCCTGCTGGAAGGCTTCGTGCCGTTCACCGGCGAAGTCTCGCTGATCGCCGTGCGCGCCCGCGACGGGGAAACCCGGTTCTACCCGTTGGTGCACAACACCCATGACAGCGGCATCCTCAAGCTGTCGGTGGCCAGCACCGATCACCCGTTGCAGGCCCTGGCCGAAGACTACTCCAGCCGCGTGCTGACCAAGCTGAACTACGTCGGCGTGATGGCGTTCGAGTTCTTCGAGGTCGACGGCGGCCTCAAGGCCAACGAAATCGCCCCGCGGGTGCACAACTCCGGGCACTGGACCACCGAAGGCGCCGAGTGCAGCCAGTTCGAGAACCACCTGCGGGCGGTGGCCGGCCTGCCGCTGGGCTCGACCGCCAAGGTCGGCGAAAGCGCGATGCTGAACTTCATCGGCAAGGTGCCGGAGACCGAGAAGGTGCTGGCCATCGCCGATTGCCACCTGCACCACTACGGCAAGGCCTTCAAGGCCGGACGCAAGGTCGGCCACGCCAACCTGCGCTGCGCCGACAAGGCGACCCTGGCGCAGCAGATCCTCAAGGTCGAAGCCCTGATCGCCGAGTGACGAGAGTTTCATGTGGCGGCGGCGGAACCTTCGGGGGCCGCCGTTCTCTGATGGCAGGATGCCAAAGTCTGGCTAGGCTATAGCCAATCAATCAGAGGGAAATGCCATGGGAATTATCGGTACCATCTTCATCGGCCTGATCGTCGGCCTGCTGGCGCGGTTCCTCAAACCGGGCGACGACAGCATGGGCTGGATCATGACCATCCTGCTCGGTATCGGCGGTTCGCTGGCGGCCACCTACGGCGGCCAGGCCCTGGGCATCTACCATGCAGGCCAGGCCGCCGGTTTCTTCGGCGCGCTGGTCGGCGCGATCATCCTGCTGGTGATCTACGGCCTGATCAAAAAGAACTGATCCAAAGCGACAAGGCCCTCTCTGCCGATCCGGCGGGGAGGGCTAGAATGCTCGGCGATCCGCGGTTCCCTCCCTTCACGAGCGTTTTCTACCGAGCCCTTTCATGCGCCGTCTCCTGTTGACTCTCCTTTTGCTGGGCAGCGGCCTGGCCCACGCCGGCGAACTGCCGGAAACCGACTGGCTGGAACTGATGCCCAAGTCGGACCAGAAAGCCCTCGAGGCCATGCCCGAAATCGACCACAACTCCCCGGAAGCCACCGGCACCTTCACTCAGAAGGGCGGGATGAAGCAGGCCAAGGGCCTGCCGGCGGTGATGTATTCGACCAAGACCGTGGCGTCGATGAACGACAGGCACATCCGCATCGGCGGTTATCCGGTGCCGCTGGAGTCGGACGCCAAGGGCCGCAGCACCCTGTTTTTCCTCGTGCCGTATCCGGGCGCCTGCATCCACGTGCCGCCACCGCCGCCCAACCAATTGGTGCTGGTGCGCTATCCCAAGGGGCTCAAGCTGGATGACATCTACACGCCGCTGTGGGTGACCGGCACGCTGAAGGTCGAGAAGGTCAGCAACGACCTGGCCGACGCGGCGTATGCGCTGGACGCGGACAAGGTGAAGGTGGTGCAGGAATCGGACCTCTGATCGGCCCGCCAGACAACTGAGGGAGCCGGCAGGCTGGCTCCCTCATTGGTTATTGCGGTGAATCAGAGAGGTTCGCTGCCGATGCTCACGGCCATGGTGTGGCTGGCGCCGGGCGCCAGGTTCACGATGTCGTCCATCACGTTCGCGGTCTCGATGCACAGCATGCGCTGCCAACCGTCGTCGGCCATGTCGGCGAACGCGGCGGCGCGGTCGATCCACGGGTTCCAGATCACGGCGGTGCGCGAGCCGGTGGCGTTCAGCACGATGCGCCGTTCCCAGGCCGGGTCGTTGATGCTCAGCCGCGGCGGAGCATTGAGGTAGATGCGGTCGGTTTCCCCGGCGAACTGCAGGTTGCCTGTCTGGGTGACGGTCTTCCAGCCGTCCAGGGTCTCGATGTAGCTGAGGCCGTCCACGCCTTCGACCTGCACGTCGCGCACGTCGCTGACCGCGAAGTACGTGTGCAGCGCCTGGCTCAGGCTGACGGTGTCGGCACCGCGGTTGCGGCTGGTCAGGCCGATGTGCAGCCGGTCGTCCAGGCGCAGGGTCAGCGTCAGGTCCACCTGATGCGGCCAGTCCGCGAAGCCGCCTTCCGGGTACGGCAGGGTGAACTCGACCTTCAGGCTTTCGCCTTCGGCCTCGATGCCGCCCAGCTCCCAGTCCGTCGCCCGGACAAACCCGTGGGCGGCGGCCGGTTCGGCGCCGGTGCGCATGGCCTGCACGCTCTGCGGGTTGCGCGCGAACACGCCGAACCACGGCCAGCACACCGGCACGCCGGCGCGGATGCTCTTGCCGGCCTTGAACGCGGCCTTGTCGTTGAGCCAGATCAGCGGCGGCTGGCCATCGACCTGATAACTGAGGATGTGCGCGCCTTGCTGGGCCACCAGCACTTCGGCACGGCCGTGGCGGATGCGCCAGCAGTTCAGTTCATCCAGTTTTACGGCTTCGACGTTGGGCGTGTTCATGGGACTGCTCTCGATCAGCGATTCGGGACGGTTATTGACCCGCCGGCGGCCGCAAGGTTTAGCGGGCGCGGGGCGGAACCGAACGGGTGCGGCCGCTGCCGTCGATGGCGACGAACACGAACACCGCTTCGGTCACTTTACGCCACTCGCTGGACAACGGATCGTCGCTCCACACCTCGACCATCATCTGGATCGAGCTGCGGCCGATCTCCAGGGTCTGGGTATAGAAGGACAGTTGCGCGCCCACGGCCACCGGCACCAGGAACGCCATGCGGTCGATGGCCACGGTGGCCACCCGGCCGCCGGCGACGCGGCTGGCCATCGCGGTGCCGGCCAGGTCCATCTGCGCCACCAGCCAGCCGCCGAAAATGTCGCCGAAGCCGTTGGTTTCGCGGGGAAGCGCGGTGATTTGCAGGGCCAGGTCGCCTTGCGGGATCGGATCTTCTTGTTCGAGCTCTATCATGCCGAGGGTGCCTCTGACCCGTGACTCTTCGTTGGTGATGCGGGTGATAGCCGTCTTCAGGAAAAACGATTCAGCACCGAACATACTACGTTCGTCACGTTTTCCATAAGGCGCCTTTAGGGAAACTCTGCGAAACCGGCTGGTCCGGCACGGTCATGCGGCCAACGGCGTTTTCGCACAGCAACCCCCTACAAGCCGGGGCGAGGTTGCGAGTATATCGGTCGGTAGACTCCGCGACGACCGTCAGGTTCTCATTTCGCCCGTCAAATGCGCCCCTATGTGCTTTTTCGAACAATTTGCTATGGTGCCGAACCTGCCCCGAGCCGCAGCCAGCGTTGTTGCGGCGCAGACCCGACTATAAGAGAAGACCTTGCCATGACCACAGCGCCCTCGAGCCTCGCGCAGTCCGACCAGCCCGCACGACCCCTGACCCGCAACGACTACAAGACGCTGTCGCTGTCCGCCCTGGGCGGTGCGCTGGAGTTCTACGACTTCATCATCTTCGTGTTCTTCGCCACCGTGGTCGGCAAGCTGTTCTTCCCGGCGGACATGCCCGAATGGCTGCGCCTGATGCAGACCTTCGGCATCTTCGCCGCCGGATACCTGGCGCGGCCGCTGGGCGGGATCGTCATGGCGCACTTCGGCGACCTGCTGGGGCGCAAGAAAATGTTCACCCTGAGCATCTTCATGATGGCCGTGCCGACCCTGATCATGGGCCTGCTGCCGACCTACGCGCAGATCGGCCTGTGGGCGCCGATCCTGCTGCTGCTGATGCGGGTGATCCAGGGCGCGGCCATCGGCGGCGAGGTGCCGGGGGCATGGGTCTTCGTTTCCGAACACGTGCCCGACCGGCACATCGGCTACGCCTGCGGCACGCTGACCAGCGGCCTGACCGCCGGCATTCTGCTGGGCTCGCTGGTCGCCACGGCGATCAACAGCCTCTATACGCCGGAACAGGTGGCGGATTACGCCTGGCGGATCCCGTTCCTGCTCGGCGGCGTGTTCGGCCTGTTCTCGGTCTACCTGCGCCGCTGGCTGCACGAAACGCCGGTGTTCGCCGAACTGCAGCTGCGCAAGGCGCTGGCCGAGGAAGTGCCGCTGCGCGCGGTGCTGCGCGACCACCGCGGGGCGATCCTGGTGTCGATGCTGCTGACCTGGCTGCTGTCCGCCGCCATCGTCGTGCTGATCCTGATGACCCCGACCGTGCTGCAGACGGTCTACCACTTCGCGCCGACCACGTCGCTGCAGGCCAACAGCCTGGCGATCGTGTTCCTGAGCGTGGGCTGCATCCTGGCCGGCGCGCTGGCCGACCGCTTCGGTGCCGGGCGCGTGTTCGTGTTCGGTTGCCTGGGCCTCCTGGCCAGTTCGTGGACCTTCTACCACAGCCTGGCGGACCATCCGGACTGGCTGTTCCCGCTGTATGCGCTGACCGGTCTTTTGGTCGGCACCATCGGCGCGGTGCCTTTTGTGATGGTCAAGGCGTTTCCGCCGGTGGTGCGGTTCAGCGGTCTGTCTTTCTCCTATAACGTCGCCTACGCAATCTTCGGCGGCCTGACGCCGATGGTGGTCAGCCTGCTGCTCAAGGAAAGCGCGATGGGCCCGGCCTATTACGTGGCGGTGCTGTGCGGGATGGGAATCGTGGTGGGGGCGTGGCTCTGGAGCAAGGGCCGCTGATGTCCGGCCCGCTCCCGCATCGAAAGGCATTCCGGTGCGGGAGCCGGCCTGAATCATCAAGTAAAACCTGGATGCTGGCCTTTCATCCAATTGTCATATTTCAGCCATAGAGTGTTCACACGGCCTGCCGATACTTGGCCCCGACTTAACACACCCTATCTGCTAGGAGTAAGGCATGAAACTGAAGCGTTTGATGGCGGCCCTGACTTTTGTCGCTGCTGGCGTTGCGTCCGCCAACGCGGTTGCCGCTTTTGACCCTGCTATCCCGAGCTACACCAAGACCACCGGTGTGTCGGGCAACCTGTCCAGCGTCGGTTCCGATACCCTGGCCAACCTCATGACCCTCTGGGCCGAGAACTACAAGAAAGAATACCCGAACGTAAACATCCAGATTCAGGCCGCCGGTTCCGCCACCGCGCCGCCCGCGCTGACCGAGGGCACCTCCAACCTGGGCCCGATGAGCCGCAAGATGAAGGACACCGAACTGGCCGCCTTCGAGCAGAAGTACGGCTACAAGCCGACCGCCATCCCGGTCGCCGTGGACGCCCTGGCCGTGTTCGTGCACAAGGACAACCCGATCCAGCACCTGACCATGGAACAGGTCGACGCGATCTTCTCGTCCACCCGCCTGTGCGGCGCCAAGACCGACGTGAAGACCTGGGGCGACCTGGGCGTGACCGGCGACCTGGCCAACAAGCCGGTGCAGCTGTTCGGCCGCAACTCGGTGTCCGGCACCTACGGCTACTTCAAGGAAGAGGCCCTGTGCAAAGGCGACTACAAGCCTAACGTCAACGAACAGCCTGGCTCGGCTTCGGTCGTGCAGTCGATCAGTTCCTCGCTGAACGGCATCGGCTACTCGGGCATCGGCTACAAGACCGCCAGCGTGAAGACCGTCGCCCTGTCGAAGAAAGGCAGCACCGACTTCATCGAAGACACCGAAGAAAACGCCCTGAACGGCAAGTACCCGCTGTCCCGTTTCCTGTACGTCTATGTCAACAAGGCCCCGAACAAGCCTCTGGCCCCGCTGGAAGCCGAGTTCGTGAAACTGGTCCTGTCCAAGCAGGGTCAGGAAGTCGTGGTGAAGGACGGCTACATCCCGCTGCCGGCCAAAGTCGCCGCCAAAGCGCTGGCTGACCTGGGTCTGCAGGAAGGCGGCGCCGAAGTCGCAAAAAAGTAACAAACTGAGTCAGGGGTGAACCCCGCCTGACTCCCGTGTGGGGCCCGGCCCGCAAGCGGCCCGGCCCCATACTCCCCGAATTCTTCTATCCACCGCCAGTGCCCTGCTGGCGGCGGATTTGGTGCGTCACTGCATTGTCATCTTTCTGTCATACAGGATCGCTAGGGTGTGCGCATGAATGATCTGGCCAATTCCAAATGACTACGAATCCTCCCAAGCGCATTGACTTCAATACGCCTGAGTTGCAACGCAAGCGCCGCATCCGTGCGCTCAAGGATCGCTTCACCCGTTGGTACGTCCTCGTCGGCGGCCTGGCGGTGCTGGCGGCCATCACCCTGATCTTCTTCTTCCTCGCCTATGTGGTCGCGCCCCTGTTCCAGGGCGCCAGCCTGACCGCGAAAGACGCCCTGGCCCCGGCCTGGATGCAGGATGCCGGCAAGCCGCTGATGATCTCGCTGGAAGAGCAGAACCAGGTGGCCATGCGCGTTTCCGATAAAGGCCAGGCTTTGTTCTTCGACATCGACAGCGGCGCCGAGCTCAAGCGCGTCGGTCTGCCGTTGCCGGCCGGCACCACCGTGACCTCCATCGGCGAAGACCAGCCGGGCCATCCGCTGGTGGCCGTGGGCCTGTCCAACGGCCAGGCGCTGGTGTTCCGCCATACCTATAAGGTCAGCTACCCGGAAGGCAAGAAAACCATCACCCCGGCGATCGAGTACCCGTACGGCGAGACGCCGATCGCGCTGAACGAGAGCGGCGGCGCGCTGGAGCACGTCAGCCTCAACGCCAACGATTCGACCCTGCTGCTGGCCGGTTCCACCGGTGCGCAGCTGCAGGTGCTGGCCCTGACCAGCGAAGAAAACATGATGACCGGCGAAGTCACCAACGAGCAGAAGCGCATCGAGCTGCCGCAGATGACGGAACCTGTGAAGAACATCTTCGTCGACCCGCGCCAGCAGTGGCTGTACGTGGTCAACGGCCGGGCCCAGGCCGACGTGTTCAGCCTGCGCGACAAGAGCCTCAACGGCCGCTACAAACTGCTGGAGGACGGCGAAGCGCAGATCACCGCCGCCACTCAGCTGGTGGGCGGCATCTCGCTGATCGTCGGTGACTCCAAGGGCGGCCTGGCCCAGTGGTTCATGGCCCGCGACACCGACGGTGAGCAACGCCTGAAGCAGATCCGCACCTTCCAGATGGGCAAGACGCCGATCGTGGAAATCGGTGCCGAAGAGCGCCGTAAAGGCTTCGCCGCCCTCGACGCCAGCGGCAAGCTCGGCGTGTTCCACAGCACCGCGCACCGCACGCTGCTGGTCGATCAGGTGGTCGAGGGCCAAGGCCTGTTCGGCCTGTCGCCGCGGGCCAACCGCGTGATCGTCGAGGCCGGCGGCAAGCTGCAGCCGCTGCTGCTCGACAACCCGCACCCGGAAGTGTCGTGGAGCGCGCTGTGGAGCAAGGTCTGGTACGAGAACTACGACGAGCCCAAGTACGTCTGGCAATCGACCGCCGCCAACACCGACTTCGAACCGAAGCTGAGCCTGTCGCCGCTGACCTTCGGCACCCTGAAGGCCGCGTTCTACGCCATGCTGCTGGCGGCGCCGCTGGCCATCGCCGCCGCGATCTACACCGCCTACTTCATGGCCCCGGGCATGCGCCGCAAGGTCAAGCCGGTGATCGAACTGATGGAAGCGATGCCGACGGTGATCCTCGGCTTCTTCGCCGGCCTGTTCCTGGCGCCGTATGTGGAAGGGCACCTGCCGGGCATCTTCAGCCTGCTGATGCTGCTGCCGATCGGCATCCTGATCGCCGGCTTCACCTTCAGCCGCCTGCCGGAATCGGTCCGCCTGAAGATCCCGGACGGCTGGGAAAGCGCGCTGCTGATCCCGGTGATCCTGTTCGTGGGCTGGCTGTCGCTGTACATGAGCCCGTACATGGAGAACTGGTTCTTCGGCGGTGACATGCGCCTGTGGATC
>NZ_JBIVHR010000141.1:0-10666 GCF_044749305.1 Pseudomonas sp. NPDC089534
GAACCTCGCCCGGGAATACGGCATGGTGGTCTATCCGCTGGACAGCCGGCTGCCGAAGGCACCCTGGCCCGTTCCGGCAAGGGCGACCTGTACGTCGAGATGACCACCGTGCGCCTGCTGACCAAGTCCCTGCGCCCGCTGCAGGACAAGCACCACGGCCTGACCGACACCGAGCAGCGCTACCGCCAGCGCTACGTCGACCTGATCGTCAACGAAGACGTGCGCCAGACCTTCCGCGTGCGTTCGCAGGTCATCGCCCACATCCGCAGCTTCCTGATGAAGCGCGACTTCCTCGAAGTCGAGACGCCGATGCTGCAGACCATTCCGGGCGGCGCCGCGGCCAAGCCGTTCGAAACCCACCACAACGCGCTGGACATGGAAATGTTCCTGCGCATCGCGCCTGAGCTGTACCTCAAGCGCCTGGTGGTCGGCGGTTTCGAGAAGGTGTTCGAGATCAACCGCAACTTCCGCAACGAAGGCGTCTCGACCCGTCACAACCCAGAATTCACCATGTTGGAGTTCTACCAGGCCTACGCCGACTACGAAGACAACATGGACCTGACCGAAGAACTGTTCCGCGAACTGGCGCAGCTGGTCCTGGGCAGCACCGACGTGCCTTACGGCGACAAGGTGTTCCACTTCGGCGAGCCGTTCGCCCGCCTGTCGGTGTTCGACTCGATCCTCAAGTACAACCCCGAGCTGACCGCCGATGACCTGAACGACATCGACAAGGCCCGCGACATCGCCAAGAAGGCCGGCGCCAAGGTGCTGGGCTTCGAAGGCCTGGGCAAGCTGCAGGTGATGATTTTCGAAGAGCTGGTCGAGCACAAGCTGGAGCAGCCGCACTTCATCACCCAGTACCCGTTCGAAGTGTCGCCGCTGGCGCGCCGCAACGACGAGAACCCGAACGTCACCGACCGCTTCGAGCTGTTCATCGGCGGCCGTGAGATCGCCAACGCCTACTCCGAGCTCAACGACGCGGAAGACCAGGCCGAACGCTTCATGGCCCAGGTGGCCGACAAGGACGCCGGCGACGACGAAGCCATGCACTACGACGCCGACTTCGTCCGCGCGCTGGAGTACGGCATGCCGCCGACGGCCGGTGAAGGCATCGGCATCGACCGCCTGGTGATGCTGCTGACCAACTCGCCGTCGATCCGCGACGTGATCCTGTTCCCGCACATGCGGCCGCAAGCGTAAACGTTTCACCTAAAAAACCGCCTCGAACAGGCGGTTTTTTATTGCCTGTCTGGTACAAACGTATCAAATGGTTACTTTTGAAAAGAACAACAGAGGAATACCTGCCGTGATCGGTGCAATGGCTCAAGAGGGTGCAGCGGGAATCGCCGTTGCGGTCGCTGAAAGTGTTCAGTACCAGGGCCGCAAGGCCAGCCGACAGGGCAGCGAGCAGCGCCGGCAGGACATTCTCGACGCGGCGATGCGCATTGTCGTGCGCGACGGCGTGCGTGCCGTGCGCCACCGCGCGGTGGCGGCCGAGGCCGGGGTGCCGCTGTCGGCCACCACGTACTACTTCAAGGACATCGATGACCTGCTCACCGATACCTTCGCCCAATACGTCGAGCGCAGCGCGGCCTACATGGCCAAGCTGTGGATCAACAACGAAGGCCTGCTGCGCGAGATGGTGGTCAGCGGCGACGGCAGCCCCGAGTCGCGTTCGCAACTGGCCGACGACATCGCCCGGCTGATGGCCGACTATGTGCACCGCCAACTGGTCAACCGCCGCGAACACCTGATGGCCGAGCAGGCGTTCCGCCAGGAGGCGCTGCTCAACCCGCGCCTGGCGGAACTGGTGCGCTCGCATCAGCAGATCCTGCTGCAGGGCACCTGCCAGCTGTTCCAGGTGCTGGGCTCCCGCGAGCCGCAGCAGGATGCCAAAGTGTTGACGGCGATTATCGGACGGATGGAATATCAGGGCCTGCTCAACGACGCCGAGCCTATGGCCGAAGAGGACATGCTCGGCATCCTGACGCGCTACATGCATCTGGTGCTGGCGTCGGTCTGAAGGCCATCGCGGCGCCGTTGCGGGAGCGGGCGAATCAAGTTCAAGGGAGTGTCGGATGAAAGCCTGGCGTGGCGCACTGATCGCCTTGTCGTTCCTGCTGCTCAGCGGCTGCCTGGTGACGTTCCGGGATCCGCTGCCCGCCGCCGAGGCGTTGCCCAAGGGCCTGCTCGGCCAATGGGCGAGCACCGACGCCTGGGGCGACGCGATGAGCCTGCAGCTGACCCGCCTGGGCAACGACCGCTATCAGGCCGTCGCCTGGTTCAAGGCCCGGCCCCATGAGCGCGAGGCCTATCCGTTCACGGTGTCCCGCCACGGCAACCGCTGGTACTTGTCGGCCAAGGTGCCGGCGCAGTACGGCGGGCGCTATGCGATCGCCGGCTTCGAGCTGACCGACCGCCACGAACTGGTGCTCTACAGCCTCGACCTGGAGCAGATCAACCAGGCCATCGCGCAGAAGGCCCTCGACGGCCGGGGCTTCGCGACCGACGCCGGCGACGGGGTGCAGGTCGACAGCGGCCTCGACAAGGTCTTTGCTTACCTCGACGATCCGGCCAATTCCGACGTCTTCGTCGAAGCGGCGCGCTACCGGCGGCAGGGCAAGGCCGAATAATTCAGTACGTCACGTTTTCTACAGGAGTTTCGGGTGGACGATTACCAGCAGACGATACGCACGCTGTCCGATCGCATTGTGCTGGCGCAGACACCGATCCGCGTCCTCGACGCGGTCAAGTGGGACGAGAACGTGCGCAAGGGGTTCCTCAAGGCCAAGGGCAAGGAACTGCCGGCGGTGGACCGGGACTACTACCTCAACCGGCCGCTGACCTTCGATTCGAGCAAGGTCAAGCTGGAGTTCCAGAACATCGAGCGGGACATCACCCGCCAGCTCGGCCAGTTCAGCCCGGTGGGGCAGATCATGCGCCGCATGTGCAAGGAGTACCGCATGGTGGTGCGCATGCTCGAGGCGCGCGGCACCGAGGACTTCGGCCTGATTTCCCAGGAGCTGTACGGCGCCGCCTCCGATGCGTTCCACGCCGGCGACCCGACCCTGGCCGACCTCGGCCTGATGATGTCCGACTACCTGAACAACATCGACGGCCGCGGCGACCTGAAGGACGAACCCAAGACCCTCACCGCCAAGGACGCCGTGCACCTGTTGCAGACCCGGCTGAACAAGGTGTTCGGCGAGGCCGAGGAGACCATCCGGGTGTTCGAGTCCGACGGCATCGTCGCCGACGCGGCGGCGGGCGCCGACTACATCAAGATCCGCACCGACGCGATGTTCAACGGCCGCGACGTCCGGGCCCTGGAAGTGCACGAAGGCCTGGTGCACGTCGGCACCACGCTCAACGGGCTGAACCAACCGATCTGCACCTTCCTGGCCAAGGGGCCGCCCTCGTCGACGGTGACCCAGGAGGGCCTGGCGATCCTGATGGAGATCATCACCTTCGCCTCCTACCCGAGCCGCCTGCGCAAGCTCACCAACCGCACCCGCGCCATCCACATGGTGGAGGAGGGCGCGGACTTTCTGCAGGTCTTCGAGTTCTTCCGCGAGCAGGGCTTCGAGATGGCGGAAAGCTACGGCAACGCGAGCCGGGTCTTCCGGGGCTCGGTGCCGACCGGTCTGCCATTCACCAAAGACTTGTCCTACCTCAAGGGCTTCATCATGGTTTACAACTACATTCAGTTGGCCGTGCGCAAGGGCAAGCTCGAGCAGATCCCGCTGCTGTTCTGCGGCAAGACCACGCTGGAGGACATGCGCACCCTGCGCCAACTGGTGGACGAAGGCTTGGTGGTGCCGCCCAAGTACCTGCCGGAGCAGTTCCGAGACCTGAACGCGCTGTCGGCGTGGATGTGCTTCTCCAACTTCCTCAACCATTTGAGCCTGGACCGGATCGAGGCGGACTACTCCAACATCCTTTAGGGCCGAAGCAAGACCTGTAGGAGCCGGCCTGCTGGCGATAGCCATTGAGCATTCAACAATGATGTTGCCTGATGTTCCGCTATCGCCAGCAGGCTGGCTCCCACTGTTTTCGACTGCGCTCCCATTCCAGTAAAGCGAGGTTTCACCGGATGAGAATCCTCGGCATCGTCTGCCTGCTCCTGACCCTCGGCGGGTGCAGTTCGCTGCTGTTCTACCCCGAGCGCGGCCAGTTGTTCACCCCGCAGAAGGCCGGGCTCGACTACCGCGACGTGACCCTGACCACCGCCGACGGCCTGCGCCTGCACGCCTGGTGGCTGCCGGCCAAGGCCGGGGTCGAGGTCAAGGGCACGGTGCTGCACCTGCACGGCAACGGCGGCAACCTGCCGATGCACTTGGGCGGCAGTTGGTGGCTGCCGAAGAACGGCTATCAGGTGCTGCTGGTGGACTACCGCGGCTATGGCCTGTCCGAAGGCGAGCCGTCGCTGCCGGCGATCTACCGGGACATCGACGCCGCCTTCGCGTGGCTGGACCGTGCCCCCGAAGTCCAGGGCAAGCCGCTGGTCGTGCTGGGTCAGAGCCTGGGCGGCGCGATGGCGGTGCACTGGCTCGTGCAGCATCCGGAACGCCAAAGGCAGCTCAAGGCCCTGGTGCTCGATGGCGTACCCGCCAGCTACCGCAGCGTCGGTCAGTACGCGCTGAGCACCTCGTGGATGACCTGGCCGTTCCAGGTGCCGCTGTCGTGGCTGGTGCCGGACGGCGACAGCGCCATCCGTTCGATGGCGAAGCTCGACGGCGTGCCGAAACTGATCTACCACAGCATCGACGATCCCCTCGTGCCCCTTTCCAACGGCATCCGACTGTATCAAGCTGCGCCGCCGCCGCGGGTGCTGCAGCTGACCCGCGGCGGCCACGTGCAGACCTTCGGCGACCCGGTCTGGCGCCAGGTGATGCTGCGTTACCTGGACGACCCCGAACACTTCAACGGCCTGCGCCGCCTCGGCGAGATCCCCAACTATCCGCCGCCCCCGAAAACCGAAGACGAACCCCCAGAGAGTCCGCAATGAGTGAAGAACGTAACGCCATCCCGCTGATCATCACCGGCATCTGCAGCATCATCGGCACCGTCGGTGCCCTGTGGTACTACGGCTACCTGCACTTCGCCAAACCCGAGGATGCGCTGCTGCTCAACGACTTCACCATGCTCAAGACCATCCCCGGCGAGGATTACCGGGTGTCCCTGGAGCCGGCGCCGCAAGTGGCGCAATGCATCGACGGCGTGCTGGTGCTGTTCGACACCGAACAGAAAGGCCTGACCGGCGTGCTGGTCAACGACAAGAAGAAAGCGGTGCGCTGCATGGGCCAGGAAACCCCGCAGCAACTGCAGCAATAACGGTCTCACAGCCTTTTGTGGCGAGGGAGCTTGCTCCCGCCTGCGCTTCTCTCACGGCCGATTCGGGCCTGCTTTGCAGGCCAGCGGGAGCAAGCTCCCTCGCCACAGGGAACCGGGAAATGAAAAGCCCCGCCTGATCGCTCAGGCGGGGCTTTTCGCTTCAGCGTGCGACGCTTAGTTCGCGCTCACCGCCGAACGCGGCAGCACCGGCTGGTTGTCGTTGGAGATGGTCACTTCCACCCGACGGTTCATCGCCCGGCCCGAGACGCTGCCGTTGTCGGCCACCGGGTATTCCTTGCCGTAGCCTTGGGTCACGATGCGCGACGGATCGACGCCCATCTTGATCAGCGCCACCTGCACCGAGGTCGCCCGGCGTTCGGACAGCGACTGGTTGTAGCCCGCCGTGCCGGTGCTGTCGGTGTAGCCCTCGACTATCACCTTGCGGTCGGGGTTTTCCTGGAGGAACTGCGCCAGTTTGTTGATGTTCATCAGGCCGCTGGACTTGAGGTCGGCCTTGTTGGTGGCGAACAGCACATCGCCGAAGGTCACCAGGGTGCCGCGGTCGGTCTGCTTGGCGTTGAGGCTGTCCTGAAGCTGTTTGATCTGCTGGTCGCGGGCGTCCAGACGCGCCTGGGCGCGCTGGGCGGCGGCGTTCTTCAGGTTGGCTTCGGCGGTGCGCAGGGCGATGGTCTGCTTGGCCACTTCCACGCGCTGATTGGTGAGGTAGGCCAGTTGGTCGACCTTGGCCGCGTTTTCCTTGTCCAGGTAGGCCTTGTCGGCCTTGTCCAGGTAATCGCTGGCCTCTTTGGTCTCCAGGGCGGCGACCTTGCTGGCCTGCGGGTTGGCCTGCAGGCCTTCGTAGTTGGTGCGCGCCTGTTCCAGGTTCGGGTTGGGCGGGGTGGAGCACGCCGCCAGGGCAACGCTTGCGGCCAGCAGAGCAGGGATCATCAGTTGATTACGCATGTTCGTTCGTCCTTCTGTCGATAAGAGATTCAGCCTTGCGGTCGGGATGCGCGCTTACTGCACGGTGCGCTGGCTTTCCTGACGCAGTTCCTGAACGCCTTTCTGGGAGTCCTTCACGGCCTGTTCGGCCTTCATTGCCTGGGCCTTGCGCTCGGCGACGCGGGCGTCCCATTCGGCCTGTTCGGCCAGGGTGCGCGCCTGATCGTATTGCTTGTCGTGCATGGCGATTTCGGCTTGCTTGAGCTTGTCCTGGGCCTGCTTCATCTCCACGGCGGCGAACTCGGTGCCGCCGGCGCTGACCGCGCTGTTGACCGCCGACTGGGTGACGGCGTACTGCTCGGTCGGCGGGTTGCCGGCGCAACCGGCCAGCACGACGCCGGCGCCGAGGGCCAGGGCGACCAGTTTCAGGCTGCGCAGAGGGGTGGACGAGGTTTGGGTCTTCATGGTCTTCAACTCCATTGTTCAACTCCTTGGATACCGCTGAATCCATCCTGGACGAGGAGTCGCATGCGTCGTGTCGGAGCGCGTTCTGAAACGCTCGTCCCAGGCGTGGTTACCTGTTCCGACCGGGCGCATTTTTTAAAAGTTCAGAAAAGATGGCCCATGGCCAAAATTTTTTTTGACCGAACGGGCAGGGCTCTAAAACGGGAACTTTGGCGGTGTCCGGCGGTATCGCCGAGGCAAAAGCGGGAGCCGGCGCAACGGTTTTGCCCTGTCCGGCGGCACGCTCGCTGACGTCATCGCCGGCAGGCCGGCTCCCACATTTTTGAGGGATGCGGGGTCAGTGCTTCGGCTTGCCGGCGGCGGACAGGTCCTGCAGATGCCGGCGCGACAGGGCGAGGAAACGCGGCGTCGGGCCGACGTCCTCGTACAGCGGATCGCCTTCCTCGTCGGTGGCGACCACTGTCGAGCCCTTCACGTACGGCAGGCTCGCCTCGAACTCTTCGAGGGCGGCGCCGATCAGTTCGCCGAGCAGTTCCTCGGCATGGCGTTTGGGGTACATCTCGGCGATGGCGGCCAGCCGCGCGGCGGCTTCCACATCCAGGCGGATGGTGTAGCCGGTGTCGGTCAGGCGACCCTTGGCGGTTTCTTCCCAATGCTTGGCGAGTTCACGGATTTTCATGATGACCTCATGACGCACCTGCTCGTGGCAGGTTCTGGTGAGTGTCCGGCGGGGCCGGTGGCGAGCCGTTGTGCGGCCTATCGTTGAGGTTAGCTGGCGGACGCAGGGTGTGGTGCCCCTTCGTCGTGTGCTTGTAAGTCGCGTCGCAGAGCGGCACTCTCTGACCATTCGCTCGCCTTTTAGCCGCCTGGACGACTGCTGGAGAACTGCCGATGACCGATATCGATGCACGCTTGCGCGAAGATGTTCACCTGCTCGGAGAGCTGTTGGGCAACACCATCCGAGACCAGTACGGCGAGGGGTTCCTCGACAAGATCGAGCAGATCCGCAAGGGCGCCAAGGCCGACCGGCGCGGTTCGATGGACGCCGAGCTCAGCGCCAGCCTCGATCAGTTGAGCGAAGCCGAGCTGCTGCCGGTGGCGCGGGCGTTCAACCAGTTCCTCAACCTGGCCAACATCGCCGAGCAGTACCAGTTGATCCATCGCCGCGAGGCGTCGCAGGCCGCGCCGTTCGAGTCGCGGGTGCTGCCGGAGCTGCTGGCCCGCCTGCGCAGCGAAGGCCACAGCGCCGAGGCCCTGGCCCGCCAGCTGGCGCGGCTGGAGATCGAACTGGTGCTGACCGCCCACCCGACCGAAGTGGCGCGGCGCACGCTGATCCAGAAGTACGACGCGATTGCCGCCCAGTTGGCGGCCCAGGACCACCGCGACCTGACCGACGCCGAGCGCGGGCAGATCCACAGCACCCTGCAACGCCTGATCGCCGAAGCCTGGCACACCGAAGAGATCCGCCGTACCCGGCCCACCCCGGTGGATGAAGCCAAATGGGGATTCGCGGTGATCGAGCATTCGTTGTGGCAGGCGATCCCCAACCACATGCGCAAGGCCGACCAGGCGCTGCACGCCGCCACCGGCCTGCGCCTGCCGCTGGAGGCCGCGCCGATCCGCTTCGCCTCATGGATGGGCGGCGACCGCGACGGCAACCCCAACGTCACCGCCGCCGTCACCCGTGAGGTGCTGCTGTTGGCGCGCTGGATGGCGGCCGACCTGTACCTGCGCGACGTCGACCGCCTGGCCGCCGAGCTGTCGATGCAGCAGGCCAGCGACGAACTCAAGGCCCGCGCCGGCGACAGCGCCGAGCCGTACCGCGCCGTGCTCAAGCAACTGCGCGAACGCCTGCGCGCCACGCGCAACTGGGCCCATGCGTCGCTGACCGCCGCCACCCCGGCGCCGGCGGACGTGCTGCACGGCAACCGCGAACTGCTCGATCCGCTGGAGCTGTGCTACCGCTCGCTGCACGAATGCGGCATGGGCGTGATCGCCGACGGCCCGCTGCTCGATTGCCTGCGCCGGGCGGTGACGTTCGGCCTGTTCCTGGTGCGGCTGGATGTGCGGCAGGACTCGTCGCGGCACAGCGCGGCCATGACTGAAATCACCGATTACCTGGGCCTGGGCCGCTACGAGGAGTGGGGCGAGGAGCAGCGCATCGAGTTCCTGACCCGCGAACTGAACAACCGCCGGCCATTGCTGCCGGCCCACTTCAAGCCCTCGGCGGACACCGCCGAAGTCCTCGCCACCTGCAAGGAGATCGCCGCCGCGCCGGGCGCTTCGCTGGGCTCCTACGTCATTTCCATGGCCGGCGCCGCGTCCGATGTGCTCGCGGTGCAGCTGCTGCTCAAGGAGGCCGGTGTGTTGCGGCCGATGCGCGTGGTGCCGCTGTTCGAGACCCTGGCCGACCTCGACAACGCAGGTCCCGTGATCGAGCGGCTGTTGCTGCTGCCGGGCTACCGCGCACGCTTGCAGGGCCCGCAGGAAGTGATGATCGGCTACTCCGACTCGGCCAAGGACGCCGGCACCACCGCCGCCGCCTGGGCCCAGTACCGCGCCCAGGAGCGGCTGGTGGAGATCTGCCGCGCTCAGCAGGTCGAGCTGCTGCTGTTCCACGGCCGCGGCGGCACGGTCGGCCGAGGCGGCGGTCCGGCCCACGCCGCGATCCTGTCGCAGCCGCCGGGATCGGTGGCGGGGCGGTTCCGCACCACCGAGCAGGGCGAAATGATCCGTTTCAAGTTCGGCCTGCCGGACATCGCCGAACAGAACCTCAACCTCTACCTGGCGGCGGTGCTCGAAGCGACCCTGCTGCCGCCGCCGCCCCCGACCCCCGAGTGGCGGCACCTGATGGACGAACTGGCCGCCGACGGCGTCAAGGCCTACCGCGCCGTGGTGCGGGAGAATCCGCAGTTCGTCGAGTATTTCCGCCAGTCCACGCCGGAGCAGGAACTGGGGCGCCTGCCGCTGGGCAGCCGTCCGGCCAAGCGCCGTGCCGGCGGCATCGAGAGCCTGCGGGCGATCCCGTGGATCTTCGGCTGGACCCAGACGCGGCTGATGCTGCCGGCCTGGCTCGGCTGGGAGACCGCGCTGAACAACGCCCTGGCCCGCGGCGAAGGGGACCTGCTGGCGCAGATGCGTGAGCAGTGGCCGTTCTTCCGCACCCGCATCGACATGCTGGAGATGGTGCTGGCCAAGGCGGACGCCGACATCGCGCTGTCCTATGACCAGCGCCTGGTCGAGCCGGCGCTGCTGCCGCTGGGCGCGCACTTGCGCGACCTATTGTCGCAGGCGTGCGCCGTCGTCCTCGGGCTGACCGGTCAGTCGCAGTTGCTGGCGCACAGCCCCGACACCCTGGAATTCATCCGCCTGCGCAACACTTACCTCGATCCGCTGCATCTATTGCAGGCCGAACTGCTCGCCCGTTCCCGGCGCCAGGAAGTGGTGCAAGGCAGCCCCGTGGAGCAGGCGCTGCTGGTGTCTGTGGCGGGGATCGCCGCCGGTCTGCGAAATACCGGCTAAGGTTCTGTGCGAGGGGCGCAGGCTCCCGCAGCGGTTGGCGGGGGCCTGGCGGAGCCTGCCGAAAAGGTGCGGTCAGGCGACAGTTAATGACGGGGTTGCGACTTGGGACACTGCGGCGCAACGTCGCGGCAGGGGCCGGTTTCTCCGACTTTTGGTGTCTTGTGTGGGCGCAGCCTGCTGTGTATCTTGATCAGCCTTTGGCCGTTTGGGCGGCCGCGACCCTATTTTCAAGATTGGCCCCACGAGGCGAATCCGTTGTTTTTTATATAAAAAATTGAGGAGCACATCGATGCGCGTCATTCTGCTGGGAGCTCCCGGGGCCGTTATAGGGTCTCAGGCTAAGTTCATCACCGTGTAATTCGGCATTCCGCAAATCTCCTCCGTCGACATGCTGCGTGCGTCG
>NZ_JBIVHR010000142.1:0-10571 GCF_044749305.1 Pseudomonas sp. NPDC089534
CGGCATCTGTGGCGGCTGCTCCACCGTCATCGCCAGCAGGCTGGCTCCCACAGGGATCGCTGGTGTCCGCAGAATCCCTGTACACCACAAAAACCTGTGGGAGCTGCGGTGCGACGACTCGACTTGCCAGCGATAGGGCCGGCACTGCCGGCAAAGGGATTGGCTTGATTCAGTGGGCGGTGCTGTACCGCCGCACGCCGTTTTCCACCACCGGGATCTGTGCCGCCGTGCTGCCGGACGCCTGGAACAGCACCAGGTGTTCGGCGGCCACCCGGATGCCCACATCGGCCCCGACCTGATGATCCACGTGGCTGGGGAAGATCGACTCCAGCTGCGCGCCGGTCGGCAGTTGCAGACGGTACAGGGTCGAAGCGCCAAGGAACGTCTTGCCGACGATCCGCGCCTTGAGCGCGCTGTCCGGGGCATGGACGATGTCGTCCGGCCGCAGCAGCACGTCCACCGCACCGCCGACCGGCCAGGTGTAGGCGCGGTTGCCGCGCAGTTCGCCCAGTTCGGTCTGCACCGACTCGGGGCTGCTGAGCTGGCCGCGGATGAAGTAGCCCTGACCGATGAAGCTGGCGACGAACGGGGTCGCCGGCTCGTGGTACAGGTTGTAGGGCGTGTCCCACTGCTCCAGCCGGCCTTCCTTGAACACTCCGACGTGGTCGCTGACCGCGAAGGCCTCTTCCTGGTCGTGGGTCACCAAAATCGCGCTGGTGCCCCGGGCCTTGAGGATGTCGCGCACTTCGCGGCTGAGCTTGCGCCGCAGTTCGCCGTCGAGGTTGGAGAACGGCTCGTCGAGCAGCAGCAACTGCGGCTCCGGCGCCAGTGCGCGGGCGAGGGCGACGCGCTGTTGCTGGCCGCCGGACAGCTCATGGGGAAACCGCTTGCCCAGGTTCTTCAGGTTGACCAGTTCCAGCAGCTCTTCGGTGACGCGCTCCTTGTGCGGATGCTTGCGGATGCCGAAGGCGATGTTGTCCGCCACGCTCAGGTGCGGGAACAGCGCGTAGTCCTGGAACACCATGCCGATCCGGCGCTTCTCCGGCGCGAGGGTGAAGCCTGCGCTGGAGAGGGTTTCGCCGCCGAGCTGGATTTCCCCTTCGTGCACCGGTTCGAAACCGGCGATGGCGCGCAGGGTGGTGGTCTTGCCGCAGCCGGACGAGCCGAGCAGGCAACCGATGTCGCCGGCGTTGAGGTGCAGGTTGAGGTTCTGCACCACGCGTTGGTCTTGATAGCCGCAAGCGAGGTTGCGCAGGTTCAGCAGTAATTCGTGGCTCATGCGTGGTGATATGCCGGTTCGACGAGGAACTCGAGCAGGGCCTTCTGTGCGTGGAGACGGTTTTCTGCCTGATCCCACGCAACGGAGCGCGGGTCGTCAAGCAGGTCGAGGCTGATTTCTTCGCCGCGGTGGGCGGGCAGGCAGTGCATGAACAGCACGTCCTCGGCGGCCAGGTCCAGCAGGGCGCTGGTGACCTGGAACGGCGCGAACAGCTTGAGGCGCTTGGCGGTCTCCTCTTCCTGGCCCATGGAGGTCCAGACGTCGGTGCTCACCAGGTGCGCGCCGCGCACGGCGTCCTGCGGGTCGCGGACGATGGTCACGCGGTCGCCGGCGCGGGCGACGAATTCAGGGTTGGGTTCGTAGCCTTCCGGGCAGGCCACGCGCAGCTGGAAGTCGAACTGGATCGCCGCTTCTATATAGCTGTTGCACATGTTGTTGCCGTCGCCGATCCAGGCCACGGTCTTGCCCTGGATCGAACCGCGGTGCTCGAGGAACGTCTGCATGTCGGCCAGCAGCTGGCACGGGTGCAGGTCGTCCGACAGGCCGTTGATCACCGGCACGCGGGAGTTGGCGGCGAATTCGGTCAGGGTGCTGTGGGCAAAGGTACGGATCATCACCGCATCGAGCATGCTCGACATGACGATGGCGCAGTCGCTGATGGGCTCCCCGCGGCCCAGCTGGGTGTCGCGCGGCGACAGGAAGATCGCCTGGCCGCCGAGCTGGATCATGCCGGCCTCGAAGGAGATCCGGGTGCGGGTCGAGGACTTCTCGAAGATCATCCCCAGGACGCGGTTTTTCAAGGGCTCGAACAGTACGCCGCGGTTACGCAGGTCCTTGAGATCAAAGCCTCGACGGATCACGCTGACCAGCTCTTCGGGCGTGCAATCCATCAGGGATAGATAGTTCCTTGCGCTAATCATTGACTACCTTTTTGCTACAGACCGCAGATGCTCAAAGCCTTGTTTTTCGGAACAACGGGCGAGACCTGCGGCGTAAGCCGCACGGGGGCG
Source organism: Pseudomonas sp. NPDC089534 (assembly GCF_044749305.1). NCBI lineage: Bacteria > Pseudomonadati > Pseudomonadota > Gammaproteobacteria > Pseudomonadales > Pseudomonadaceae > Pseudomonas > Pseudomonas sp. NPDC089534. The sequence goes on from NZ_JBIVHR010000142.1 coordinate 2,290, forward strand.
ACGAAATAGGGGAAGGCGCGATATTGACACTAAATGTCGCGTTTTTCCAATAGGCGACGGTTTTCGCGGGAATCGACAGGGGAATCCGGCCGTCCGAAGCACGCCGCGCAAGCCGGTTACGGGCGGCAGCGATCCCTTTTTACACTGGCGCCGACGGGCTTGGCAATCAAGCGTGGCGGGGATGGCACAGCCCTGGTCGGTTTGCGGCCGATGCGTCACCGATCCGTTTGGTCGAATGGTCGGGTTGAAACATTTGCTAAAGCAAAGTGCTGGGTTATAAATAAATCACGAGCGACGCAGGAAGCCTCCGCATGGAATCGAAAGAGCAACTCTTAATGGAACTGCTGGGCCACACGGCACGCTCGCTGACCCATCTCACGGCGTCGGTCACCTCGATGTCGTTCGAACTGCTGCGCAGCGACGACGAAGTGATCAAGGCCGCCGGCCGCCACATGATCGACCGCATGGCCACCATCAGCACCGGGCTCGACGAGCACTGGCGGCTGATCGGCGAACTGACCGGCGTGCACGTCGCCCACGAGCAGATCGAAACCATCCAGGAGATCCAGCTGCAGGCCCCGCCGCAGTTGCCGTCCAGTTGACCGTGCGCCGCCATCGGCTCGCCTGATGGCCGGCGATTCACAGGACGAACGTCGCTGGCGGCGTGCCGGAACCCGCGCCATAGTCTTGTTTCCGCGGCCGTTAGTGTCCGCCCAGAACAAGACAGAGACTGGCCATGACCAAGACTCTCCACCACCGTGCCTGCCACCTGTGCGAAGCCATCTGCGGCTTGACCATCGAAACCACCGAAACCGACGGCGCCGTCGCGATCACCTCGATCAAGGGCGATGCCCAGGACAGTTTCAGCCGCGGGCACATCTGCCCCAAGGCCGTGGCCCTGCAAGACATCCAGAACGACCCTGACCGCCTGCGCCAGCCGATGCGCAGGGTCGGCAACGAATGGTTGCCCATCGAGTGGGATGGGGCCTTTGCGCTGGTGGCCGAGCGGCTGGCGGCCATCCAGGCGCGTCACGGCCAGAACGCGGTCGCCGTGTACCAAGGCAACCCCAGCGTGCACAACTACGGGCTGATGACCCACAGCAACTACTTTCTCGGCCTGCTGAAGACGCGCAACCGCTACTCCGCGACCTCGGTCGATCAGTTGCCCCATCACCTGACCAGCCATCTGATGTACGGCCACGGTCTGCTGCTGCCGATCCCGGACATCGACCACACCGCGTTCATGCTGATCCTGGGCGGCAACCCGCTGGCGTCCAACGGCAGCATCATGACCGTGCCCGACGTGGAAAAGCGCCTGAAGGCGATCCAGGCCCGGGGCGGCAAAGTGGTGGTGGTCGATCCCCGGCGCAGCGAGACGGCGGCCATGGCCGACCAGCACCTGTTCGTGCGTCCCGGCGGCGATGCGGCGCTGCTGTTCGGCCTGCTCAACACATTGTTCGAGGAAGGGCTGACCCGCGCCAGCCATCTGCCGGTCAGCGGCCTCGATGACGTGCGTGCGGCGGTGGCGGGGTTCAGCGCCGAAGCCATGAGCCCGCTGTGCGCGGTGCCGGCCCCGCAGATCCGCCAGTTGGCCCGGGATTTCGCGGCCGCGCCCAGCGCTGTCTGCTACGGCCGCATGGGCGTTTCCACCCAGGCGTTCGGCACCGTGTGCCATTGGCTGGTGCAATTGATCAACCTGGTGACCGGCAACCTCGACCGCGTCGGCGGCGCCCTGTGCACGGAGCCGGCGGTGGACCTGGTGGCGTCAACGTCCGGCGGGCACTTCAACAAATGGCAAAGCCGCGTTTCCGGGCGGCCCGAGTACGGCGGCGAACTGCCGGTGTCGGCGCTGGCCGAGGAAATGCTCACCGAAGGCGAGGGCCAGGTTCGCGCGCTGATCACGGTGGCCGGCAACCCGGTGCTGTCCACGCCCAACGGCCGGCAACTGGAACAGGCGCTGGACGGGCTGGAGTTCATGGTCAGCGTCGACTTGTACATCAACGAGACCACCCGTTACGCCGACTTGATCCTGCCCTCGACGTCGGCGCTGGAGAACGATCACTACGACACCACGTTCAACCTGTTCGCGGTGCGCAACGTCACCCGCTTCAACCGGGCGATCCTCGCCAAGCCGCAAGGCGCGCTGCACGACTGGGAGATCTTCGTCGGCCTGGCCAAGGCCTTTGCCGAAAAGACCGGCAAGGAGCTCAAGCCGACCATGGCGCCGGCCCAGATGATCGACATGGGCCTGCGCATGGGGCGGTATGGCGATGCGTCGGCGCAGAAGCTGTCGCTGGCGGCGCTGTTCGACCATCCCCACGGCATCGACCTGGGGCCGCTGCAGCCCAATCTGGCGGCGCGCCTCAAGACCGCCGACGGGCAGATCCAGGCGGCCCCTGCGCAGATCCTGGCGGACCTCGCCCGGTTTGCCGCGCTGCGGGCGCCGGCCGGCGACGAGTTGCTGATGATCGGGCGCCGTCATGTGCGCAGCAACAACTCCTGGATGCACAACTACCATCGGCTGGTGAAGGGCAAGCCGCGCCATCAGTTGCTGATGCACCCGGACGACCTCGCGGCGCGGGGGCTGAACGACGGGCAACGGGTCCGGGTGAGTTCGCGGGTCGGGCAGATCGAGGTCGAGGTGTTGGGCAGCCTGGAGATGATGAAAGGTGTGGTCAGCCTGCCGCACGGCTGGGGGCACGCGCGTCCGGGCGTGCAGATGGCGATCGCCAGCGGCCAGCCGGGCTCCAGCGCCAACGACCTGACCGATGAGTGCCAACTGGACGAGCTGTCGGGCAACGCGGCGCTCAACGGCGTGCCGGTGACGGTGGCGGCGGCGTGAACAAGTCGGCGGGGAGACCGAGCAGTGCGCTCGGGATTCCGTTACAATGCGCCACCGTGCCGACCCATGAGTCGGAAAGTTCAGCCGAGGTGCTCCATGGATATCATCGAAACGATTAAAGAGCAGATTGCCAACAACACCATTCTGCTTTACATGAAAGGCTCGCCGAATGCCCCGCAGTGTGGCTTCTCCGCGAAAGCTGCGCAGGCTGTGATGGGCTGTGGCGAGAAGTTCGCCTACGTCGACATCCTGCAGAACCCGGAAATCCGCGCCAACCTGCCGAAATACGCCAACTGGCCGACGTTCCCGCAGCTGTGGGTGGCCGGTGAACTGGTCGGCGGCAGCGACATCATGGCTGAGATGTTCGCCAACGGTGAGTTGCAGACCCTGATCAAGGACGCTTCCGCCAAGGCTGCTGCGGCCAAGACCGACGCTTGATCCTTGCCCCCGTTTTTCGGCCAATGCCGAAAAACGGGCGCCATCAAAAAGCCCCGCCTCTCGAAAGAGGGCGGGGCTTTTTGTCGGTTTGCGTTCAGCGGGCGGTCAATTACTCGTCTTCGCCCATCTGCGACTGCAGGTAGTTCTCCAGGCCGATCTTGTCGATCAGGCCCAGCTGGGTCTCCAGCCAGTCGATGTGTTCCTCTTCGGATTCAAGGATGTCTTCGAGCAGTTCGCGGCTGCCGAAGTCGCCGACGGATTCGCAGTGGGCAATCGCCACTTTCAGGTCGGCATGGCCGGTGCGCTCGATCTTCAGGTCGCATTCCAGCATCTCCGGCGTGTTCTCGCCGATGAACAGCTTGCCCAGGTCCTGCACGTTCGGAATGCCTTCCAGGAACAGGATGCGCTTGATCAGCTTGTCCGCATGCTTCATCTCGTCGATGGATTCTTTGTACTCGTGCTTGCCGAGCTTGTTCAGGCCCCAATCTTCATACATGCGCGCATGCAGGAAGTACTGATTGATCGCGACCAGCTCATTGGCAAGGATCTTGTTGAGATGCTGGATGACTGTAACGTCGCCTTTCATGATGGGAGTCCTGCCCTGTAATAGCTGTATATAAGGCAGAGTTTGATCCCGGCAATTACGGGTGTCAAACCTAAGTTATTGAATAATATATGAAAATTAATCGGAATAAGAATGTTTGTGTTCTGCGTCTAGACGCTAAGCAATTGATTTTCGGGCATAAAAAAACCGGACATATGTCCGGTTCTTTGAATGGGGGGCATTTATGCGGCGGTAAATTCTACCGGGTAAGGGATCGCGGCCTGGGCGGTCTGCAGCTTGGTCAGGGTTTCGCGGACCACTTCCTTCGCCAGGCAAGCGCATTTGCCGCATTGGCTGGCCACGCCGGTGGCCTGACGGACTTCCTTATAGCTGCAGCAACCTTCATAGATCGCTTCGCGGATCTGTCCGTCGGTGACGCCAGTGCAGAGGCAAACATACATAAGGGATAACCGTCGCTGGTGGTGACTCGATTGCGATGGATCTTAATGTTAACGAGAATGATTGTCAAAGTGCTTTCCCTGGCGTTTTTGACACGGCGACGGATGGCTGACGAACGGCAATCTATGGCCCGTTGCCTTCACCCTGCGGCGGCACAGCCGTGAAAATCCGTTGAGGACAGGGCAAACGCGCAGTGTATGATGGTCGCCCCTTGCGAAGAGGATCCGTGTCACAGGGCTGTCGCCTGAGGGTGGCAGGCTGGCCCGGACCCTGAACTTCAAGTCTATACACCAGGAGATATCCATGAGCGTACTCGTAGGCAAACAAGCCCCTGACTTCACCGTACCGGCCGTACTCGGCAATGGCGAGATCGTCGACAGCTTCACCCTGTCCTCGGCCATCAAAGGCAAATACGGCCTGGTGTTCTTCTACCCGCTGGACTTCACCTTCGTCTGCCCGTCCGAGCTGATCGCCCTGGACAACCGCATGGCCGACTTCAAGGCGCGCAACGTGGAAGTGGTCGCCGTTTCGATCGACTCGCACTTCACCCACAACGCCTGGCGCAACACTCCGGTCAACAACGGCGGCATCGGCCAGGTGAAATACACCATGGCTGCCGACATGAAGCACGAAATCGCCAAGGCCTACGACGTTGAGTCGGAAGGTGGCGTGGCTTTCCGTGGCGCGTTCCTGATCGACGACAAGGGCGTCGTGCGCTCGCAGATCGTCAACGACCTGCCGCTGGGCCGCAACATGGAAGAGCTGATCCGTCTGGTCGACGCGCTGCAGTTCCACGAAGAGCACGGCGAAGTCTGCCCGGCCAACTGGAAGAAAGGCGACAAAGGCATGAACGCTTCGCCGGAAGGCGTTGCCGCTTACCTGACCGAGAACGCTGCTGCCCTGTAAGGCGCAACGTCGAGGCACAAAAAAACCGGCCCCTGTGGCCGGTTTTTTTGTGTGCGGGATTTGTCCGGCGCCGATCAGTCGTCGAAGTCTTCCCAGCCGCCCATCTGCTTCCAGCGGTTGACGATGCCGCAGAACAGCTCGGCGGTCTTCTCGGTGTCGTAACGCGCCGAATGCGCCTCACGGCCGTCGAAGTCGATGCCGGCCGCCTGACAGGCCTTGGCCAGTACGGTCTGGCCGTAGGCCAGGCCGGCGAGGGTCGCGGTGTCGAAGCTGGAGAACGGATGGAACGGGTTGCGCTTCATGTCCAGGCGCGCGACCGCCGCGTTGAGGAAGCCCAGGTCGAAGCTGCTGTTGTGCCCCACCAGGATCGCCCGCTTGCAGCCGTTGGCCTTGAGCGACTTGCGCACGCCGCGGAAGATGTCGGTCAGCGCCGTCTCTTCGCTGACCGCCATGCGCAACGGATGATCGAGCTTGATCCCGGTGAACTCCAGCGCGGCCGGTTCGATGTTGGCGCCTTCGAACGGCTCGACCCGGAAGAAATAGGTGTGGTCCGGGTACACGAAACCCTTTTCGTCCATGGCGATGGTGGTCGCGGCGATCTCCAGCAACGCGTCGGTGGCCGAATTGAAGCCGCCGGTCTCTACGTCGACGACGACCGGCAGGTAACCGCGAAAGCGCGCTGCCATCGGATGGCGTGAGCCGCCACCCTGACCGTCCAGTTCGTCGTCGAAATGGTCTTCACTCACGCGTGTTCCTCCAGCAGGCGCCAGCGCAGTTTTTCACCGGCGCGCAGCGGGATGACGTTCAGCTCGCCGAATGGCAGGCTGGCAGGGGCGGTCCACTCTTCGCGGACCAGGGTGATGCGGTCGGTGTTGGCCGGCAGCCCGTAGAAGCGCGGGCCGTTGAGGCTGGCGAACGCTTCGAGCTTGTCCAGCGCGTTGCGCTGTTCGAACGCTTCGGCATACAGCTCGATGGCGGCGTAGGCGGTGTAGCAGCCGGCGCAGCCGCAGGCGGCTTCCTTGGCGTGCTGGGCGTGCGGGGCCGAGTCGGTGCCGAGGAAGAACTTCGCGCTGCCGCCGGTGGCGGCGTCGAGCAGGGCTTCCTGGTGCGTGTTGCGCTTGAGGATCGGCAGGCAATAGAAGTGCGGCCGGATCCCGCCCACCAGCATGTGGTTGCGGTTATAGAGCAGGTGATGGGCCGTGATGGTCGCGCCGACGTTGGCCGAGGCCTCGTTGACGAACTGCACGGCATCGCCGGTGGTGATGTGCTCGAACACCACTTTGAGCGTCGGGAAGCGCTCGACCACGCGGCGCATGTGCTCGTCGATGAAGATCTTTTCGCGGTCGAACACGTCGACGTCGCCGCGGGTGACCTCGCCGTGGATCAGCAGCGGCATGCCGACTTCGGCCATGGCTTCCAGCGCCGGGAAGATCTTGTCGATGCTGGTGACCCCGGAATCGGAGTTGGTGGTGGCGCCGGCCGGGTACAGCTTGGCGGCGTGCACGAAGCCGGTGGCCTTGGCCTGGCGGATTTCTTCAGGCTGGGTGCGGTCGGTCAGGTACAGCACCATCAACGGTTCGAAGCGGCTGCCGGCGGGGCGGGCAGCGAGGATCCGCTGACGGTAGCCGTCGGCCTCGGCGGCGTTGCGCACCGGAGGTACCAGGTTGGGCATGATGATGGCGCGGCCAAAGGTGCGCGCGACATCCGCAACGGTATTGGTCAACACGGCACCATCGCGAAGGTGGATGTGCCAGTCGTCGGGACGCAGCAGGGTCAGGCGGTCGGACATGAGGGGATTCCAGGCGGGTCAAACTGTAGGGAATGCTACCGGAAAAGACTCTTGCAGGCACTCGCTATCAAGTTTTGCGAAAAGCGACCGATAGACATCAGGTATGCCGTAATCATGTGTGTGTCGGTCCTTTTGTAACAGGAACCAATGGAGCCTCCCGTGCGCCAGCGTTATCTAGCCTTGCTCAGTGTGTTTGCCAGCCTTCCCGCGATGGCGCTCACGTACCAGACCCGTCTGGAGAACATTGAGTGGACGGTCGAAGGCGACAAGTTCGAATGCCGCCTGACGCAGCCGATCACCGATTTCGGCTCAGGGCAGTTCGTGCGCAAGGCCGGCGAGCAGGCGACGTTCCGGCTCAACGCCTACAACGCCATGCTCGGCGGTGGTTCGGCGACCCTGCTGGCGGCCGCGGCGCCGTGGCAGCCGGGGCGCGACGACATCAACCTGGGCACGGTCAGGCTGGGCAGCGGCAACGTGCTGTTCAACAGTTCCCAGGCCCAGGCCGGGCGCCTGATCAGTGGCTTGATGGACGGTCGCAGCCCTGTGGTGCGGCATGCCTCGGGCGATGGCCGGGTGTCGGAAGTGCGGTTGCTGCCGGTGAAGTTCAGCAAGGCGTTCAATGATTACCAGAGTTGTGTGGCGAAGCTGTTGCCGCAGAACTTCGATCAGGTCAAGCAATCGCAGATCGGCTTCCCCGGCGAAGGCATCGAGCTGGACGCCGCCGCCAAGGCCAAGCTGCAAGTGATGCTCGAGTACATGAAGGCCGATCCGACGGTCAACCACATCGAGCTCGACGGCCATTCCGACAACAGCGGAAACCGCCTGACCAACCGCGAACTGTCGCGCCGTCGGGCACTGGCGGTGGTGGATTTCTTCAAGGCCAACGGCATCCAGGAGTCGCAGATCACCGTGCGGTTCCACGGCGAGCGCTATCCGCTGGTGCCCAACACCAACGCCGCGAACCGGGCGAAGAACCGCCGGGTCAACGTGCACCTGGCGCGTGTCGCGCCGACGACGACTCCGGCCCCTCAGGCCAGCACACCCGCCAACGCCGCAGCGACGTCCTGACCTGCGGCGCATCGTCGCGCCCTCGACAGATTCTGTCGCTTTGTCGTCTTAAGCTGTCGCGCCTCTGTAAATTATCGCGTTTGGGCGGTAGACTCCTCGGCTTTCCGTACAACCCCGTGGAGTGATGGCATGGCGGACGTAAACAAGGTCGTTCTGGCGTATTCCGGATTACTGTACACTTATGTGATCCTCTATTTGCTGCAGGATATTTTTATTTTTTATTTTGTGTTATTATT
>NZ_JBIVHR010000143.1:0-10472 GCF_044749305.1 Pseudomonas sp. NPDC089534
TGCTGGAAATCTTCTACGCCCGCAACATGCCGAGCTGAGATTCCCGAGCAATAAAAAAGGCGACTGCCCTGGGGCAGTCGCCTTTTTTATTGCCGCTGAGCCAGCGGCCGTCTGGCCGTGTCCTCGCTGATGCCATCGCCCGCAGGCTGGCTCCCGCGAGGAGCGTTGAGCGTTCAGATCCGGTAGGTGCTCTTGGTCATCACCTTCGCCAGCAGGCTCATCCCGAACTTCACCGGCGCCGGGAAACGGAATCCGCCGGCCTGCAGCGCGCTTTCGGCATGGTGTTCCTCATCGACGCGCATCTGCTCCAGGATCGCCCGGGACTTTTCGTCCTCGGCGGGCAATTGCTCCAGGTGCTCGTTCAGGTGCTTGCACACCTGGTGCTCGGTCGCGGCGACGAACCCGAGGCTGACCTTGTCGCTGATCAGTCCGGCCACGGCCCCGATGCCGAAGGACATGCCGTAGAACAGCGGGTTGAGCACGCTGGTGTGGCTGCCCAACTGATGGATGCGCTGCTCGCACCAGACCAGATGATCGATCTCTTCTTCGGCGGCATGCTCCATCGCTTCGCGCACCTGCGGCAGCTTGGCGGTCAGCGCCTGGCCCTGGTACAGCGCCTGCGCGCAGACTTCGCCGGTGTGGTTGATGCGCATCAGGCCGGCGACGTGGCGGGTGTCTTCGTCGCTCATCTGCGCATCGGGCTGCACGATGGCCGGCGACGGGCGATGCGGCTGACCGCTGAACGGCAGCAAGGTGCGCATGGCGGCATCGGCTTGCAGCAGAAGACGGTCAATCGGCGAGTAGTGACGTTGGGTAGTCATGCTGACCTCCGGGAGGAATCTCGGCGGCCAGTTTAACCGAATCGGCCCGAGAAGGATTGCGCTGGGTCATCGTGACTCAGGGGGGATTCAGACTTCTGCGGGAGCGGGCAAGCCCGCTCCCACCGAAAGGCTCAGCCCGGCGGCCAGTTCATCTGGCGCTGGCCGAGCACATGCATATGAATGTGGTAGACGGTCTGTCCGCCTTTCTCATTGCAGTTCATCACCACCCGGAAGCCTTCTTCGCAACCCAGCTCCAGCGCCAGGCGCTGGGCGGTGAACAGGATGTGTCCGGCCAGTGCCTTGTCGTCTTCGGTCAGGTCGTTGAGGGTGCGCACCGGCTTTTTCGGGATCACCAGAAAATGCACCGGCGCCTGCGGGGCGATGTCGTGGAAGGCCAGGACCTGGTCGTCCTCGTAGATGATCTTCGCCGGGATTTCCCGGTTGATGATCTTGGTGAACAGAGTATCCACAGCTGTTTTCTCCGTTGTGTGGGGCGGGTCGAGTGTACCCATGCGGGTTCACTGCGCCCAGCCGTTTGCCTGCCGGCCTTTCAGCGCGGGCAGTAAGCCTTGTTGACCATGCCGGTGACGGTGCGGTTGAGCCAGCGCGAGCCGAGGCGCGGCAGGAAGGCGAACCAGCGGTTCATCCTGCCGGGGATGATGATCGCGCGGTTCTTCTCCAGGGCGCGCACGGTATACAGCGCAACCTCTTCCGGGCTCATCAGCAGTCTGCTGTCGTTGATCTTTCCGTCGTTCAGTTGGGCGGTTCGGAAGAATGCCGTGCGGGTCGGCCCAGGGCAGAGCACCGAGACCTTCACCGCGCATTTCTTCAGCTCCACCCGCAGCGCCTCGGAGAAGTGCAGCACATACGCCTTGCTGGCGTAGTAGGTGCTCATCCACGGGCCGGGGTTGAAGGCCGCGACCGAGGCGACGTTGAGGATCTGCCCGCCGCCCTGCAGCGCCATACTGTTGCCGATGGCGTGGCAGAGGCGGGTGAGGGCGAGGATGTTCACTTCGATCAGGTCCTGCTCGGTCATCCAGTCCTGGGCCAGGAACGGGCCGCAGGTGCCGATGCCGGCGCAGTTCACCAGCAGGTCGATCTGCCGGTCGCCTTCTTCCAGCTCCAGCAGGAAGCCGGACAGGCGCAGCGGCTCGCCCAGGTCGCAGGCACGGAACAGCACCTCCACGCCGAAGCGCTGGGTCAGTTCGATCGCAATGCTTTCCAGCTGATCACGCTGTCGGGCCACCAGAATCAGGCTGCGGCCCCGGCGGGCAAGGGCTTCGGCCATGGCCAGGCCGATGCCGCTGGAGGCGCCGGTGATCAGAGCGTAACGGGTCATGCGGTTCTCCATCGCAACAGCTCCGCGCCGGCGACGCAGGTGTCACGGGCTGGAGCGCTGTTCATTCTTTGGCAGAGTCTACAGGGGGCTGGGCCGCTTCGGCTGCTTCGTCCACCGAAATCGTTGCGGGTTCGGCCACGGCGTCGATCTCGTCGGTGGTCACCGAGCCGCTTTCGTAGCTGCTTTCCAGGCTGCTTTCGTACTCCTCCTGGATCGCCGAGATGCCGCCGACCATCGCGCCCGCGAAGATGAGCCCGACGAACACGATCCACAGCGAGCACAGCACCTTGACCGCCGTGGTGTTGGGGGGCGGCGGCGGGCCGTAGCGGTTGGCGCCCGCATTGCCCGGCATGACCATCATCACCAGCGGAAAGACGCTGCCCACGAACGGCACGAGGTTCAGCAGCCAGAGCCAGCCGGACCAGCCGATGTCGTGCAGGCGCTGGACGCTGAACAGGATAGTGACGAGGCTGAAGGCCAGGAACAGGAAGAAGGCGACGATGCCGCCGATGATCAGGCCGGTGGTGGAGTCTGTGCTGACCAGGCCCAGTCCGATGAAGGCAAAGACGCCGATGACAGGCAGGGTCACCAGGCTCAGCACCATCGTCCAGGCCAGGAAGCGCAGGCGACCGATCCGGCCCTCGACGCTGAACGGATTGAGCGGGGCGAACGCCGGGAGGCGGTCGCCGACGTCGGCCCGGGGCGGGGCATAGGGCGAATCCGGCTCCGTCGGGGCCGGGGCCTGTTCGTGCACGTCGGCCAGGTTCAGCTCAACCGTGGTTTCAGGCTCGATCCGGGCTTCGATGCCGGTCTTGCCCAGCGCCTGCAGGTAAACCTGGGCGTCGCCGTGGGACAGGTCATGTTTGAGGGCGACGGGACGGCCGTTGAACAGGCGCTCGATGGCGGCTACATCGCTCTTGAACAGGTCCGCCAGGTTGAGCTTGGCGGTGGTGATGTCGACACCGGGCTGCAGGGCTCCGTCGAATACGATCTTGTAACGGGGTTCGCTCATGGCCGGGCATCCTTGTCGCGAGATGAATTGAAGGGGACGGTGTCGCAGTCGGAGAGTGTAAGGCCAGCCGTCGCCGGGCTGGCCATTTTTCTCAACGTGGCCAGCGATCCGGAAGGCGTGCCGCTTGTTCCAGCGCCTGGCGGTACTCTGCGTCCAGGCGGGCCACCAGTTGATCCACGCTCGGCAGATCCTTGATTTCGCCCACGCCCTGGCCCGCCGACCAGACGGTTTTCCAGGCCTTGGCTTCATCGCTCAGCGGCTTGAGCTTTTCGCCGAAGTTCACCTCGCCCTTGCCTTGCAGGGCGGCCATGTCGAAACCGGCGGCCTCCAGGCTCTGGCGCATGAAACTGGCCGGGACACCCGACACGGCAGGAGTATGGATGATGTCTGCGGCTTTGGCAGTCAGCAGCATGTCCTTGTATGCGTCGGGCGCGTGACTTTCGGTGGTACCGATAAATCGGGTGCCGAAGTAGGCCAAATCCGCGCCCAGCACCTGGGCGGCGAGAATCTCATGCCCGTGGTTCAGGCATCCTGCGAGCAGCAGGGTCTTGTCGAAGAACTGACGGATCTCCGCGACCAGCGAGAACGGGCTCCAGGTGCCGGCATGGCCGCCGGCGCCCGCCGCGACGGCGATCAGGCCGTCGACACCGGCCTCGGCGGCCTTTTCCGCATGGCGGCGAGTGGTCACGTCATGGAACACCAGGCCGCCGTAGCTGTGGACGGCATCGACCACTTCCTTGACCGCGCCCAGGCTGGTGATGACGATCGGCACCTTGTGCTCGACGCAGATGTTCAGGTCCGCCTGCAGCCGCGGGTTGCTGTGGTGGACGATCAGGTTCACCGCATACGGCGCCGGGTTTTCCAGCAGTGCCAGACCCGCTTCGATCTGTTCCAGCCAGGCCTTGAAGCCACTGCTTTCGCGCTGGTTAAGCGCCGGGAAGCTGCCGACCACGCCGTTGCGGCAGCAGGCGAGCACCAGTTCCGGGTTGGAAATCAGGAACATCGGCGCGGCCACCACGGGCAGGCGCAGACGTTGATCGAGCAAAGCGGGCAGCGACATTGGAAGTACCCCGATGAGTTGTGCTTATGAAGGTTAAAACGGTCGAACCACGACCAGAATTACAATAACAAGCAATATCAGAACTGGCACTTCGTTGAACCAGCGATAAAAGACATGGCTGCGGGTGTTTTCGCCACGGGCGAAACGTTTGACGTAGGCGCCGCACGCATGGTGATAGCCGATCAGGAGCGCGACCAGCGTCAGTTTGGCGTGCATCCATCCGCCTTGGGTGAAGTAGGCGCTCGGGTTGAGGCTGATCAGCCAGCCGCCGAAGATCAGCGTCGCGATCATGGCCGGCCCCATGATGCCGCGGTACAGCTTGCGCTCCATGACGCTGAACCGTTCCTTGCTGACGGCGTCCTCGCTTTGCGCGTGATAGACGAACAGCCGCGGCAGGTAGAACAGCCCGGCAAACCAGCAGACCACGCTGACGATATGAAACGCTTTGAGCCACAGATAGAGCATTGGATTGATTCCCAGGTTCACGGTAGCCGGATAGTAGAGGCTCGGGCGGCCGCACGTCACCATGACGGTTGTCGCAGGGGCGCGCGGCCCCTATCATCGACGCCTTTCCAGTGGGTTCGTTGAGGGCAGGTTCATGGTCAAGGTCGGTATCGTCGGCGGCACGGGTTACACGGGTGTCGAACTGCTGCGTCTGTTGGCGCAGCATCCGCAGGCAGAGGTGGTGGTCATCACTTCCCGATCCGAGGCCGGCATGGCCGTGGCCGACATGTACCCGAACCTGCGCGGCCATTACGACGGCCTGGCGTTCAGCGTTCCGGACATCAAGACCCTGGGCGCCTGCGACGTGGTGTTCTTCGCCACTCCCCACGGCGTGGCCCATGCCCTGGCGGGCGAACTGCTGGCCGCCGGCACCAAGGTCATCGACCTGTCGGCGGACTTCCGCCTGCAGGACGCCGACGAGTGGGCCAAGTGGTACGGCCAGCCGCACGGTGCGCCGGAGCTGCTGGACGAGGCGGTCTACGGTCTGCCGGAAGTCAATCGTGAACAGATCCGCAAGGCGCGCCTGATTGCGGTGCCGGGCTGCTATCCGACCGCCACTCAGCTCGGATTCCTGCCGCTGCTCGAGGCCGGCCTGGCCGATGCCTCGCACCTGATCGCCGACTGCAAGTCGGGCATCAGCGGTGCCGGTCGGGGTGCCTCTGTAGGATCGCTGTACTCCGAGACGTCGGAAAGCTTCAAGGCTTATGCGGTGAAAGGTCACCGCCACCTGCCGGAAATCCGCCAGGGGCTGCGCCGCGCGGCGGGCAAGGACGTCGGCCTGACGTTCGTTCCGCACCTGACGCCGATGATCCGTGGCATTCACTCCACGCTCTATGCGACCGTGGCCGACCGTTCGGTGGATCTCCAGGCGCTGTTCGAGAAGCGTTACGCCAACGAGCCGTTCGTCGACGTCATGCCGGCCGGCAGCCACCCGGAGACCCGCAGCGTGCGCGGCGCCAACGTGTGCCGGATTGCTGTGCACCGTCCGCAGGACGGCGACCTGGTGGTGGTGCTGTCGGTCATCGACAACCTGGTCAAAGGCGCATCGGGCCAGGCGGTGCAGAACCTCAACATCCTGTTTGGGCTGGACGAGCGCATGGGGCTGTCCCATGCCGGCATGCTGCCGTAACAGGTTCTTGCGAACAGCGGAAAGGCCCGGGATACGGGCCTTTTTGCATTCTGATCGGCGAAAGTCCCTATTGATATACCGTAACAATAGTTGACCGATTTTCTAGGACAAGCGGATAATGCGCGTCATCACGCAATATGACGGCGTAACGCCGGGAGATAGTCAGCATGAGCGTCGAATCCTTCACCCCCACGGCTTTGCAATTCACCCAGGGTGCCGCGCACAAGGTGAAGAGCCTGGTCGATGAAGAGGGGAATGATCGCTTGAAGCTGCGCGTATTCGTTACGGGCGGCGGTTGTTCAGGTTTTCAGTACGGCTTCACCTTCGATGAGGATGTGGCCGAAGACGACACCATCGTCGAGCGCGAAGGCGTCAGTCTTGTGGTCGACCCGATGAGCTTCCAGTACCTGGCGGGTGCCGAGGTGGATTACCAGGAAGGCCTTGAAGGCTCGCGGTTCGTGATCAAGAACCCGAACGCGACCACCACCTGCGGGTGCGGCTCTTCGTTCTCGATCTGAGCATTTCTTACGTTACACGGCAAAACGCCGCAGCCCCTCACGGTGCTGCGGCGTTTTGCTGTCTGCGTTCTGATCAGTTGGGGTAGATGGCGCCCAGTACGCGCAGGCCGCGGGCGCCGGTGACGCTTGGGCGATTGGCGGCGATGCCTTCGAGGCAGCAGTGGGCCAGCCAGGCAAACGCCATGGCCTCCACCCAATCCGGGGCGACGCCATGGGTGGCTGTGCTGGCGACGGTCGTGTCCGGCAACCGCTCGGCCAGGCGCCGCATCAGCGTGGCGTTATGGGCTCCGCCGCCGCAGACCAGAAGCTCTCTGGTCTGCGATTGGGCCGTCTGCAGGGATTCCACGATGGTATGCGCCGTCAATTCGAGCAGCGTGGCCTGGACGTTCTCGGCCGGAAGGCTCGGCAGGCGCGACAGGTGCCGTTCCAGCCAAGGCAGGTTGAACACCTCCCGCCCCGTGCTCTTCGGGCCTTGGGTGGCGAAGAACGGATCGCTCAACAGGGCCTTCAGCAGGGTTGGCTCGACGTTGCCGCTGGCCGCCCACGCTCCGTTGCGATCATAGTTTTCGCCGCGCTGCCGGTGTATCCAGGCGTCCATCAACACATTCCCGGGGCCGCAGTCGAAACCGGCTACAGGTTTGTTCGGCTCGATCAGACTGAGATTGCTGAAGCCGCCGACATTCAGGACGGCGCGATTGCCGTCATTCTCTTCAAACAGGGCCTCGTGGAAGGCCGGAACCAGAGGTGCGCCTTGGCCGCCTGCGGCCACATCGCGGCTGCGGAAGTCACTGACCACGGTGATGCCGGTCAGCTCGGTCAGCAGGGCGGGGTTGCCGATCTGAACCGTGAAGCCGCGCGCAGGCTCATGACGAATGGTCTGGCCGTGGCTGCCGATTGCCCGGACGTCTTCGGGCTTGAGCCGCTGCTGCTCCAGAAGGGCATTGATGCCGTGCGCAGCGAGCGTCACCCAGTTCTGTTGGGCAATGGCCGAGCGGGCGATTTCGTCGGGGCCGCTGGCGCACAAGCCAAGCAGCTCGGCGCGCAGGGATTCGGGCATGGGGAGGTAGCGCGTGGCGATCAGCCTGATCGCCGAGGTCTGTTCGATCAGGGCGATGTCCAGACCGTCGAGGCTGGTTCCGGACATCACGCCGATATAGAGGGCCATGGCTCAGCGCTTGCTCGAAGCCAGCAGCGTGGCCTTCTCTTGATCCATGCGCGCCATCAGCGGCTGGCTTTGAGCGAGGAAGCGGGCGCGTTCGGACTTGGCGATCGGATCGGCCATCGGCAGCTTCTGGCCCAGCGGATCGACGTGAACGCCGTTGACCTGGAACTCGTAGTGCAGGTGAGGGCCGGTGGAGAGACCGGTCGTGCCGATGTAGCCGATCACTTGGCCCTGCTTGACGGTGCCGCCGGTTGTCACACCCTTGGCGAAGCCCTGCATGTGGCCGTACAGCGTGCGGTAGGTGTTGCCGTGCTGAATGATCACGGTGTTGCCGTAACCGCCGCGGCGACCGGCCAGCAGCACTTTGCCGTCGCCGGCGGCCTTGATCGGCGTGCCGCGGGGAGCCGCGTAGTCGACCCCTTTGTGGGCGCGGATCTTGTTGAGGATCGGATGTTTGCGGCCCATGGAGAACTTCGAGCTGATGCGGGCGAAGTCGACCGGCGTGCGGATGAACGCCTTGCGCATGCTGTTGCCGTCGGCCGTGTAGTAGCTGCTGTTGCCTTGCTTGTTGGTGTAGCGCACGGCGGTGTAGGTCTTGCCGCGGTTGGTGAAGCGTGCCGACAGGATGGGGCCGTTGCCGACGGCCTTGCCGTTGACCACTTTCTGCTCGTAGATCACGTCGAATTCGTCGCCCTGACGGATGTCCTGGGCAAAGTCGACGTCGTAGCCGAACACGCTGGCCATGTCCATCGTCAGGCTGTGCGACAGGCCTGCACGGGCGGCGGATTGCGAGAGGGAACTGTTGATCACGCCGTGGACATACGCGGTGCGGACGGTCGGCTTGGCGGTGATGCGGTTGAAGGCGTAGCCCTTGTCGTTTTTGGTCAGGGTAATGGTTTCGACATCGCTGACCTTGCTGTGCAGGTTGATCAGCTGGCCTTCGGGGTTCAGTTCGAACTCGAGTTTCTGACCATGCTTGAGCTGGCTGAACTGCTTGGCTTGCTTGTCGCTGGCCAGCACCTCATGCACGGCGGCGGAGGGAAGACCGACCTTTTCAAACAGCGTGGACAGCGTATCGCCCTTGGCGACGATCACTTCCCTGTGTCCTGGGGCCTTCTTTGCTTCGACCGGCGCTGCCGGTGCGGCAGGGGCCTGGGCGGTTTGCGCGACGTTCTCGTCGCTGTTTTCGATCTGTGCGAAAGGAGAGGCGACCGGCTCGTTTGTGGCTTGTACGGCGTCGGCGGCGTCTTGATCTTGTGTCAGTTGTTCGGCAGGACTTTCCAGCTCAAGGCTCAGGGTCGTCTTTTTGGCTTCAACATCGCTGGAAGGGAACACCAGCAGTGCCAGACTGAGAAGGGCGGCGATTCCACTTGCGGCGAGCAGGTGGGTCTTCGGGTAAAGCGGTGGCGCTTTAGACGATTCGGTGGTCATAAAGGACTTTGACTTTGAAAAAGATGAATTGGAAAAGATGAATGACATGATGAAGATGAAATAACTGTATAAAATATAACCAAATCATCTCTGAAGCAAGCCTGCAGGCGCTCTGTCTGTGGGCTGGCGTCCGTGTGCCGGGCAAAACTTGTATTTGGTGCGCGATCTTGTATGGTTGGTTCCCTTTGAATCTGAGCCTTGCGGGTCTGTTATGAAGTCGGTTGAAGAGCAGCTAGCGCTGATTAAACGTGGTGCGGAAGAACTGTTGGTCGAGTCCGAGCTGATCGAAAAGCTCAAGCGTGGCCAGCCGCTGCGTATCAAGGCCGGCTTCGATCCGACGGCGCCGGATCTGCACCTTGGGCACACCGTGCTCATTAATAAGCTGCGTCAGTTTCAGGAACTGGGGCATCAGGTGATCTTCCTGATCGGTGACTTCACCGGAATGATCGGTGACCCGAGCGGCAAGAGCGCTACCCGTCCGCCGCTGACCCGCGAGCAGGTGCTGGAAAACGCCGAGACCTACAAAAGTCAGGTGTTCAAGATTCTGGATCCGGCAAAGACCGAAGTTGCCTTCAACTCCACCTGGATGGATCAGATGGGGCCGGCAGACTTCATTCGCCTGACCTCGCAATACACGGTTGCCCGCATGCTTGAGCGCGACGACTTCGACAAGCGCTATACCACCAATCAGCCGATCGCCATTCATGAGTTCCTCTATCCGCTGGTTCAGGGGTATGACTCGGTCGCCTTGCGTGCCGATGTCGAGCTGGGCGGCACCGACCAGAAGTTCAATTTGCTGATGGGGCGTGAGCTGCAGCGTGGCTATGGCCAGGAAGCCCAGTGCATTCTCACCATGCCGTTGCTTGAGGGGCTGGATGGCGTCAAGAAGATGTCCAAGTCCCTGGGTAACTATGTCGGCATCCAGGAAGCCCCTGGCGTCATGTACGGCAAGCTGGTTTCGATTCCGGACACGCTGATGTGGCGCTACTTCGAATTGCTCAGCTTCCGTTCGATGGATGAGATCAATGCCCTGCGTGCGGATGTCGAGGCGGGCGCCAATCCGCGTGACATCAAGATCAAGCTGGCGGAAGAGATCGTTGCGCGCTTCCATGGTGAAGAAGCTGCGGCCAATGCGCACCGTGCGGCAGGCAACCGCATGAAGGATGGCGAGCTGCCGGAGGATCTGCCGGAGATCGAATTGACCGCTGCTGAGGACATGCCTATTGCGGCAGTTCTTAATAAGGCAGGGCTGGTGAAGAACTCGGCCGTTGCGCGTGATCTGCTGGGCTCCGGTGGTGTGCGTGTCGATGGCGAGGTGGTTGATCGCTCCTTTATGTATGCGTTGGGTGCGACCCATGTCTGCCAGGCTGGCAAGAAGGCTTTTGCGCGTATCACGCTGAAGGCTGAGTAAATTTGAAATAAGGAGTTGACGGCGAATTTTAGTTCTCTATAATTCGCCCCACTTCCGGCGCAGTCGAAACGGAAAACTCCTTGAA
>NZ_JBIVHR010000144.1:0-10378 GCF_044749305.1 Pseudomonas sp. NPDC089534
GCAGGTTGGTGCGGATCCACTGGGCCGGGCTGTAGCCCTTGTCCGCCAGCCGCCGGCATGGACTTCGGACAGGTCCATGATCTTCATCTTGCTGTAGTCGCGCAGGAACCCGGTCTTCTCGCCCTTGCGCGAGAAGCGGATGCGGCCGGCGATGTCCTTGTCCAGGTCGCCGAGCATCACCAGCGGCTCGACCAGGAACACCGGTTTGCTGGCCTTGTTCGGGCCGATCCGCAGGTTGGTGCGGATCCACTGGGCCGGGCTGTAGCCCTTGTCCGCCAGGCGCCGCTCGGAGGAGCGGTCTTCATTGTTGAATTCGTTGAGGTAGAACTTGCGCGCGTTGTACACCAGCTCCGCCACGTCCAGGGCGATGTTGGAGCCGCAGCGGCCCAGGCCGATCAGGCACACCGACGGGAATTCCTGGTCGTTGTGCTGTTCGTTGTCGCCTTCCAGGTGCGGCGGGCGCGGGAACACCAGGTCGCGCAGGCCGTCGAGGTTGTCGAGGATGCGGTCGGTGTTGGTTTCGGTGAAGTACAGGTATTGCTGGGTGCCCAGCGGACGCGAGGGTGGCAATGGCTTCGACGGCGATGGCGACGGGCTGTTCGCCGCCGGGCTCAGGGTCAGATCGGATACCGCAGTGGCCGGATTGTTCTTGGAAGTCATTGGGCGCCATTTACCTGGACTGGTTGGCCCGGCGACCGCTGTCGCCGAACCTCACGGAATGGAATCTCGCGTCTGTTTGCTGCGCGTGTTTGGCCCGGATTCCGGGCCGTTGGCCTGGGTCTCGTCCGGGGGAATCCTTTCCTGATTGATGATGGATCGGCCATGATTCGGCGATCTTTAATAAAAAGGAGGCTAAATGATGTCAACGCTACCTTCGTTGGGGTTCGCCGGGATCGGCCTGATGGGCTTGCCGATGTGCCGGCGGCTCTTGGCCGCGGGCTATCCGCTGACGGTGTGGAACCGCAACCCAGCCAAGTGCGCGCCGCTGGTGGAGGCAGGCGCCCGGCAGGTGGCCAGCCCCGCCGAACTGTGCGCTCAGGCCGACGTGGTGATGCTGTGCCTGGCCGACACGGCGGTGGTGCGCGAGGTGGTGTTCGGTCCTGCGGGCATCGCCGAAGGCGCGAAGGGCGGTCAGTTGCTGGTGGACTTCTCCAGCCTGGAACCCACCGCCACCCGCGAGATGGCGGCCGAACTGGCAGGCCGCACCGGCATGGGCTGGCTCGATTCGCCGGTGTCCGGCGGAGTGGCCGGCGCCGAGGCCGGCAGCCTGGCGATCATGGTCGGCGGCGAGGCGGCGGACCTTGAGCGGGTGCGCCCGGTGCTGATGGGCCTGGGCCAGCGCGTGACCCACATGGGCGGCGTCGGCGCAGGCCAGGTGACCAAGGCCTGCAATCAGATGATCGTGGCCTGCAATGCCCTGGTGATCGCCGAAGTGGTGGCGCTGGCCGAAAGCGCCGGGGTCGACGCGGGCCTGATCGCCGAAGCCCTGGCCGGCGGGTTCGCCGATTCCAAGCCGCTGCAGATCCTCGCCCCGCAGATGGCCGCCAGCCGCTTCGAACCGGTGAAGTGGCACGTGCGCACGCTGCTGAAGGATCTGGACACGGCGGTGAAGTTTTCCCGGGAAACCGGCTCGGCCACGCCCCTCAGCGGATTGGCCGCACAACTGATGCGCCTGCATGGGGCCCAGGGCTTTTTGCAGCGGGATCCAGCGACACTGGTGCAGATGTACCGCGCGCCCAACCCAACGGATTGACCGTGTGGGCGTGCTTGCGCTGATCGATTTCCTCCAGCACCGGGCGCAGTTCGTTCAGCGGCACCGGGCGGCTGAGCAGGTAGCCCTGGATGAAATCGCAGCCCGAGCGCTCCAGGAACTCGTACTGCTCCAGGCTTTCCACGCCTTCGGTGACCACCTGCAAGTGAAGGGTGTGGGCCATGACGATGATCGCCTGGACGATCTCCATGTCGGCGGTGGCCTTGGGGATGTCGAGGATGAACGAGCGGTCGACCTTCAGGGTGTTCAGCGGCAGGCGCTTGAGGTAGGCCAGCGATGAGTAGCCGGTGCCGAAATCGTCGATCGACAGCGACACGCCGAGGGCGCGGATCTGGCGCAGCAGCACCAGGGTGTTGGCGATGTTGCCCATCAGGGCGTTCTCGGTGACCTCCAGCTCCAGCCGCTCGGGGGAGACGCCGGCGGTGCGCAGGGCGCTTTCGATCTCGTCGGCCAGTTCCTCCCGCGCCAGGTTCAGCGGCGAGCAGTTCCACGCGATCTTCAGTTCGTCGCAGCCGTGGCGGGACAGTTCGCCCAAGTCTTCGCAGGCCTTGCGCAGCACCCAGTTGTCCAGCTCGGCGATCAGGCCGTTGGTCTCGGCGATGGCGATGAAACGGTCCGGCGTCAGCAGGCCATGCACCGGATGCTGCCAGCGCACCAGCGCCTCCAGCTTGGTGACCCGGCCGCTGCGCAGCTCGAAGATCGGCTGGTAATGCAGCATCAGGCCGTTCTCTTCACGCAGGGCCAGGCGCAGTTCCTCTTCCAGCTGCAGTTCCAGGGTGGCGCGGTTCTTGAGGTTGGCGTTGAAGAAGTGCAGGCCGTTGCGCCCGGCGCCCTTGGACTGGTAGAGCGCCAGGTCCGCATGCTTGAGCAGTTCTTCGCAGCTGGTGCCGTCCTCCGGGAACAGGCTGATGCCGATGCTGGTGGTCATCACCATCCGGCGCCCGGCGAGCTCGATCGGCTCTTTCATCTTGTGCATGATGCGCTGGGCCAGGTTGCGCGCCTCCTCGCGGTCGCGCAGGCCGATGAGGATGCAGAACTCGTCGCCGCCGAAGCGGGCGACCACGTCCTCATGGCTGCGCACCGACCCCTTGATGTGCCGGGCGATGACTTTGAGCAGTTCGTCGCCGGCGTCGTGGCCGAGGCTGTCGTTGATGCGCTTGAAATGGTCGATGTCGAGGAACATCACCGCCAGCATCCCGCCTTCCTTGGTTTTCTGGCTGAGCCTTTCGGCAAAGATCTGGTTGAAGCCGCGGCGGTTGATCAGGTTGGTCAGGGCGTCGTAGTTGGCCACCTGCTGCAGCGACACGCGGGCCTGATCGAGCTGGGTGAGCAGGGTGTTGACCCGGCGCAGGTCGTTTTCCTTGTGCTGCAGCTTCTTGTCGGCCAGCGCCGCGCTGATGGCGCTGCCGAGGATCAGCAGGGTGATCAGCGCCACCGTGAGGCCCAGCTGCATGTGCCCGGATTCGGGCGGCAGCGCCGGCAGGCTGTCCTCCGGCAGCACCAGGCGCAGGGCGGCCATGCCGGTGAAGTGCATGCTCAGGATGCCGGCGCCGAGGATCAGCGCCGCCGCGTACTTCAGCAGTTGCAGATACAGGCCGCCGCCGTCGCGCAGGCTGCCGGCCACCCACAGCGCGGCGAAGCTGGCGCCGATGGCGATCAGGATCGATACCACGAACAGCGTGGGGTCGTACCAGGCGGTGGCGGCGGAGCGCATGGCCGCCATGCCGACGTAGTGCATGCCGGCGATGCCCAGGCCGATGACGACGGCGGTCTTGAGGTACTGCAGCAGGTTCGGTTGCGGCTCGCTCAGGGTGTGCATGGCCAGCCACGAGGCGAAGAGCGCGATCAGCAGGGAAAACAGGGTGACCGGCAGGTCGTACTGGATGTCGATCGGCGCTTGGAACGCCAGCATGCCGATGAAGTGCATGGCCCAGATGCCGCCGGCCAGGCACAGCGCGCCGATCCAGCGCCAGAAGCGTTGCGAGCCGGGGTCTTCGGCATGCCCGACCCGTTCGGCCATGTCGAGGGTGGCGAAGCTCGCGGCGCAGGCGACCAGGTAGGCCACCAGCACCAGCAGGGCGTCATGTGTGCAATTGAGGATGACCTGCCCGCTCTGCGGCAACTCGGCAACGAACTGTAAACCAAGCCACTCCATAGCATGCCCCGTCTCTGAGTGCGTCCCGAGTGCGTTCCGGCCGCGTCATGAACGCAGACGAATGACTGGAGTATAGAGGCCGAATGTGGGGCGTTTGCGGTAGTGGCATATTGGCGCTAACGATTTCGGCATTAGCGTCATAGCGATCGGGACTAAGCGTCAGGCGCTTTGTTCATAAGGCGTCTGTGCCCAGTGCGGCTCCAGCGGGGGCAGGCCGAAGCGGGCGCGGGCCTTGTCGCAGTCGGTGTTTTGCTCGCCGTTTTCCCAGGACGACTCGAACTCCCGGCAAGGGCTGGAGCGCTGCTCGTAGATCGAGCAGTGCACCGTGCTGCCCACCTCGCCGACCAGCGCGGTGCAGCGGGGCGACTTGCAGTCGGTGCCGTTCATCGCCACCCGGCTGGGACTGATCTGCGTCACCAGTTCATCGGGCACCGTTCCGCCGGCCGAAGCGCACTCGCCCCAGAAAAAGGACACGCGGAAATGGGAACAGCAGGCACCGCAATTCAGACACGGACTGGCTTCGGACATGGTCAGGCATCAAAGGAGGGATGGGGAGGATCCGGACGGATCCGGCGGCTATTCTAGGCTTCGCTGCAGACTTGGGAAGGGGGGCGCAAAAGTATTTTTTCGTTGCCGGATTTTGCCGGGAAAGCCCCGGTTTTCGGGGGATTCCAGGCAATTCAAGGGCTTACGATTCGTAACATGGCCATGGCCCGGTATCAGGCCGGCGAATGATCACAGACATCCGCCGAACGGCTGACTAGATTGCAGGTTCCGGGCCCAGGCGCGTCGGCCGTGAAGCCCACATAACAATAAAAGAGGCGGACCCATGCAGCACTCGACCCAAGCGGCGAATGCCTGGCGCATTCTGTTCCTGCTGTTCCTGGCCAACCTGTTCAATTTCTTCGACCGCACCATTCCGGCGATCATCATCGAGCCGATCCGCATGGAATGGCACCTCAGCGACTTTCAGCTGGGGATCGTCGGCACCGCCTTCACCATCGTCTACGCCATCGCCGGCCTGCCCCTGGGGCGCATGGCCGACACCGGTTCGCGCAGCAAGCTGATGGGCTGGGGCCTGGCGGCCTGGAGCGCGCTGACGGCGGTCAACGGCATGGTCGGCAGCTTCTGGAGTTTCCTGCTGGTGCGCATGGGCATCGGCATCGGCGAGGCCAGCTACGCGCCGGCCGCCAACTCGCTGATCGGCGACCTGTTCCCGGCCCACCGCCGCGCGCGGGCCATGGGCATCTTCATGCTGGGCCTGCCGCTGGGGCTGCTGCTGGCGTTCTTCACCATCGGCGCGATGGTCAAGGCCTTCGACAGCTGGCGCGCGCCGTTCTTCATCGCGGCGGTGCCGGGGCTGGTGTTGGCGGTGTTCATGTTTTTCATCAAGGAGCCCAAGCGCGGGGCGGCGGAAACCGTGCAGGTGTCCCAGGCGGTCGTCGACAAGCCGATCCGCCGGGTGCTGGCGGTGCCGACCTTCCTGTGGCTGATGATGGCCGGGCTGTGCTTCAACTTCGCCACCTACGCCTGCAACTCGTTTCTGGTGCCGATGCTGCAGCGCTATTTCCTGCTGCCGCTGCAGGAGGCGGCGGTAGCCACCGGGCTGATCGTCGGCGTCACCGGGCTCATCGGCCTGACCCTCGGCGGCTGGGTCGCCGACAAGATCCATCAGCGGGTGGCCAACGGGCGGCTGCTGTTCGCCGGGTTCAGCCTGATCGTCTCGACCCTGTGCACGGCCTGGGCGCTGCATGCCGGGCGCATCGAGATCGGCGTGTTCGTGGCGGTGTTCAGCGTCGGCTGGCTGTTTGCCTACAACTTCTACACCTGCGTCTACACGGCGATCCAGGACGTGGTCGAACCGCGCTTGCGGGCCACGGCGATGGCGCTGTTCTTTGCCGGCCTGTACCTGTTGGGCGGGGGCCTCGGGCCGGTGGTGGTGGGAGCCCTGTCGGATCACTTCGCGCAGGCGGCGATGCTGGCGGCGGGCGCTGGGGAAATGAGCGAAGCGTTCAAGGCCGTCGGCCTGCATGACGCGATGTACCTGATCCCGGTGGCGCTGTTCCTGACGATGGTGTTCCTGTTCCTGGCGTCGCGGTGCTTTGTGCGCGATGCCAAGCGGATGAAGGAGGGACTGGCGGCGGTGGCCGTGCCGGAGGCTGCGGCGGCGACGGCGTGATCGCTTCAACAGTCTGAAATGCCTTTCAGACTGTGGGAGCCGGCCTGCTGGCGATGCGGCCGTCCGCAGTGCCTTAAAAAACAGGCAAACGAAAAGGCCCGCATCGCTGCGGGCCTTTTCATTCAATGCCGGAGGGCAGGGCGGATCAGCCCGCCACCAGCACCCGGATCGCTTCCAGGCGCAGGGCAGCCTTGTCCAGCATCGCCAGGCCTTCCTCGCGCTGCTTGCGCAGGGCGACCAGTTCGCTGTCGCGCACGCTCGGGTTGACCGCCTGCAACGCGGTCAGGCGCGCCAGTTCTTCGTCGGTGTCCGCCGCCAGACGGCGGCGGGCCTCGGCCACGCGCTCGGCGTGGCGCGGGGCGATCTTGTCTTCACCGGCGTTGATCCGCGGCGTCAGCTGGTCGCGCTGGGCCTGGATGAACTTGTTGGCGCTGGCGCGGGGCACGCTTTCCAGCTGGTCGTTGAGGGTGTTGAACGATACGCGTGCGGCCAGATCGTTGCCGTTGGTGTCCAGCAGGCAGCGCAGGGCGGCCGGCGGCAGGTAGCGGCCCAGCTGCAGGGCGCGCGGTGCGACCACTTCGCTGACGTAGAGCAGCTCCAGCAGCACGGTGCCCGGCTTGAGCGCCTTGTTCTTGATCAGCGCCACGGCGGTATTGCCCATCGAACCGGACAACACCAGGTCCATGCCGCCCTGCACCATCGGGTGTTCCCAGGTGATGAACTGCATGTCTTCGCGCGACAGCGCCTGGTTGCGGTCGTAGGTGATGGTCACGCCTTCGTCGTCGCCCAGCGGGAAGCTGGCGTCGAGCATCTTCTCGCTCGGCTTGAGGATCAGGGCGTTTTCCGAATGGTCTTCTGTCGATGCCGAAGGCGTCGAACAGGGTTTCCATGTAGATCGGCAGGGTGAACTGGTCGTCCTGCTCCAGGATCGCCTCGACCAGCGCCTCGCCTTCGCCGGCGCCGCCGGAGTTGAGTTCCAGCAGACGGTCGCGACCGGTGTGCAGTTCGGCTTCCAGGCGCTGGCGCTCGGTGCGCGCCTCGTCGATCAGGGCTTGCCACTGGCCGTCGTCGGCCTCTTCCAGCAGCGGCAGCAGGCGCGGGCCGAACTGATGCTGCAGGGCGTTGCCGGTCGGGCAGGTGTTGAGGAACGCGTTCAGCGCCTCGTGATACCACTGGAACAGGCGCTCCTGCGGGCTGGTCTCCAGGTACGGAACGTGCAGCTCGATGACGTGCTTCTGGCCGATCCGGTCCAGACGGCCGATGCGCTGTTCCAACAGGTCCGGGTGCGACGGCAGGTCGAACAGCACCAGGTGGTGGGAGAACTGGAAGTTGCGGCCTTCGCTGCCGATCTCGGAGCAGATCAGCACCTGGGCGCCGAACTCTTCGTCGGCGAAGTAGGCGGCGGCGCGGTCACGCTCCAGGATGCTCATGCCTTCATGGAACACCGTGGCCGGGATGCCGGAACGCACGCGCAGGGCGTCTTCCAGGTCCATCGCGGTTTCGGCGTGGGCGCAGATCACCAGCACCTTGGTGCGCTTGAGCATCTTCAGCTGGTCGATCAGCCACTCGACGCGCGGGTCGAATTTCCACCAGCGTTCCTCTTCGCCGGCATCCGGCTGGGCCTGGAAGCTGACTTCCGGGTACAGTTCGGCGTGCTCGCCCAGCGGCAATTCGAGGTATTGGTCCGGGCACGGCAGCGGGTACGGGTGCAGCTTGCGCTCCGGGAACCCCTGCACGGCGGCGCGGGTGTTGCGAAACAGCACGCGGCCGGTGCCGTGGCGGTCGAGCAGCTCGCGCACCAGGCGGGCGCTGGCTTCGCTGTCGCCGTCGTTGACGGCGGCGAGCAGCGCTTCGCCCTCGGCGCCGAGGAAATCATGGATGGTCTTGTGCGCGGCGGGCGAGAGGCGGCCCTTGTCGAGCAGCTCCTGCACGGCTTCGGCCACCGGGCGATAGTTGTCGCTCTCGGCGCGGAAGGCGGCCAGGTCGTGGAAACGGTTCGGGTCGAGCAGGCGCAGACGGGCGAAGTGGCTGTCCTGGCCCAGTTGCTCCGGGGTGGCGGTGAGCAGCAGCACGCCGGGAATCACCTCGGCCAGTTGCTCGACCAGCGCGTACTCCGGGCTGGCCTTCTCTTCGTGCCAGACCAGGTGGTGCGCTTCGTCGACCACCATCAGGTCCCAGCCGGCGGCGAACAGGGCGTCCTGGGCCTTTTCGTCGTCGACCAGCCATTCCAGCGCGACCAGCGCCAGTTGGGTGTCCTCGAACGGGTTGGCGGCATCGCTTTCGATGAAGCGCTCTTCGTCGAACAGCGCGACCTGCAGGTTGAAGCGGCGGCGCATCTCCACCAGCCACTGGTGCTGGAGGTTCTCCGGCACCAGGATCAGCACGCGGTTGGCGCGGCCCGACAGCAGTTGGCGATGGATCACCAGGCCGGCTTCGATGGTCTTGCCCAGGCCCACTTCGTCCGCCAGCAGTACCCGCGGCGCGATGCGGTCGGCGACTTCACGGGCGATGTGCAACTGATGGGCGATCGGTTGCGCCCGGGAGCCGCCCAGGCCCCAAAGGGTGGACTGCAGCTGGCGGCTGGTGTGTTCCAGGGTGTTGTAGCGAAGGGAGAACCACGACAGCGGGTCGATCTGCCCGGCGAACAGGCGGTCGCTGGCCAGACGGAACTGGATGAAGTTCGACAGCTGGGTCTCCGGCAGGGTGACCGCTTCGTTCTGCCCGTTGAGGCCGTGGTAGACGAGCAGGCCGTTGGCGTCCTCGACTTCGCGCACGGTCATCTTCCACCCTTCGAAGTGGGTGATGGTGTCGCCCGGCGAGAAGCGCACGCGGGTCAGGGGCGCATTCCTTAGCGCGTACTGGCGGGTGTCGCCAGTGGCCGGGTAAAGCACGGTCAACAAGCGGCCGTCCTGTGCCAGAACGGTGCCTAAACCAAGCTCTGCTTCGCTGTCACTGATCCAGCGTTGCCCCGGTTGATACTGCTGCGCCATGCTGCCTGACTCCCACCTTGAAAAAGCGGGCTATCTTAACGGAATGAGGCTCCGAGGCCAAAGGATTAGGAGCCGCGCCCGGCTTTTAGCTGCCAGCGGCAAACTGAGGGAAGCGTAGGTCATGCATCGGATGCGCGGACGCCGGCGGCACTGTTCAATGTCGATCCGGTCACAAGTTTTCGACCGGTGGCTCAAGGCGTGCCGGATGCCGCCGATAGCCTGCTGACAGGAGACCCTTCATATGCTGCCACCGATGCTCCCCCTGAGCGCCGTGCCGATCACCTCCCAGCAGGATCCGATCCGCCAGCGGCCGGACATCCCTCCGGTGGTGCCGGTGCAGGAAAGCTCCAACGAAAGCACCATCGACCTGCAGAAGCGCGATCCGGAAGAGGACGGCCTGCTGCTGCGCGAAGAACAGCGCCGCCAGCAGGAGCGCGACCGCCGCCGGCGCGAGGCGGACGAGGATCCGGAAGAGCACCTGGCCGTGCCCGGCACCGAACTCAACGCCGACAACACCGTGCCGGTGGTGCCGCTGATGGAAGACCAGCCGCGTCAGGGGCTGTGGGTCGACATCGAGATCTGATCCGGCCGGCGGTACATCAATTGTCGAAGATCCATGTGGCCCGGGCTCTGGTCAGCGCCGGCGCCAGGCCGCATTATTGGCGCAATCCTGCCGTTGACGCGGCAGTCGCGATTCCTTCCATCGATGCACCGAGCGCCATGAGCCAAGACGACAAGCTGATCGACCTCAACGCCGAACGCGCCAAGCGGGTTCACGACCTCAACGACAAGCGCCTGAACGAAGTGCGCCAGGCTTTCGAGCAAGCGATGCCGTTGGGCAAAGCCAAGAAAAAGCCGAAAAACAAACCGAAAAAGCGTTGAACTCCCCTGCATCCGTTGATGCAGGTCATTTATTCCCCTCCCTTTCCCCCGCGCATCGACCGGCATTGATCCCGGTCAATTTCTCCCTCCGCCCGATTGGTTAACTTAGCTCCATCGCAACAGAGCAGGGGCCAGGAGGCCAGTGTCATGTTTTTCGATAACGTGGTGTTCGCCGGCGTCCTGACCGTTGGCCTCATGGTTGTGTTTTTTGCAGGGTTTGGAATTTTTATCTGGAAGGATGCGAATAAACGCAAAAAACCGTAGGTCCTTTTGGATTGATGAGCACGCAAGGCATTTTGGGCAACTTCGGTTGCCCTTTTTTTTGCCTGCGGTTTTTTGGGGGTGTCCTTGGCGGCCTCTGGGCCGACCAGGCTGTGGGGTGTTTTGGGGGCATATCCGTT
>NZ_JBIVHR010000145.1:0-9616 GCF_044749305.1 Pseudomonas sp. NPDC089534
GGGCTTCGTGGGTGACGGGGATCGTGTTGCGGTAAGGCGTGGTGATGGCGTAAGGGAGCTGCGAGCCGCTGCGGGTCGCCAGTTCGCCCATACGGGTCATCAGATAGTGAGCACGGTCTTCGCCTTCTTTGTCGAGAACCGATTCCAGGGCGTCCAGCCATTCCTGGGTTTCGACGGGATCGAGGTCTTGCATGGCTTGCTCCAGGGCGGAAAGGCTTCCAGAATCGGTTGCCTGAGTTGCGACTGGCCTTGTGGGCAGACGATTTAAAATTCTTGGATTGCCGACAGGTTGTTCCGGCGGCGTGTAGTTTTACTACAAATCATCCGGCATTTCAGCCTCCCGGATGTATAGACGAGTAGTAAAACTACAGATGAAAGGCTTATGGCCTCGGACTGCGTTGTGAGAATAATCGTTAAGGTTGGTCGTTTTCCATCTGAAAAAGGTGAAGGCTTGATGTTAGCTGCCAAAGAAGAAGAAATATCAGCTATTTCTCACTTTTGTTCGACAGTCCTTCGCGTAGCGGTTTTTCAATCATCACTACAAACGGCCATTTATACGCCGATCAAGGATAGACCATGACCCTGCCTGCGCTTGCCGAACTGCCCGCCATTCTCCTGCCGTTGGTCAGCCGATCCGAGCAGTCGTTCCGTGCCGCCGTCGGCGTCCTGGACGACGACCATGGCCTTTCGACTTGGACGCCCGAGCGCTGGTCACAATTCGCCCGCGTCACGGCGGCCAGCGACTTCGTCATTGAACAGAGCCTGCGTGACCCTTTGATGTTGCTGTCGCTGGTGAGCGGCGGCGAACTGGATCGGCCGTTCGCCCCCGGCGAGCTGTGCGCCCAGATCGCCGACGCCGTGAGCGCCGCGCAGACCGACGATGAACTGGGGCGCGTCCTGCGCCGCCAGCGCGCCCGGCATCAGGTGCGGATCATCTGGCGCGACATCACCCGCCAGGCCGACCTGGGGCAGACCTGCCGCGATCTTTCGGACATGGCCGACGCCTGCATCGACCAGGCCTACCGATGGCTGTACGAGCGTCACTGCACCCAGTTCGGCACGCCCACCGGCCGGCGCAGCGGCCTGCCGCAGCCGATGGTCATCCTCGGCATGGGCAAGCTCGGCGCGGTCGAGCTGAACCTGTCGTCCGACATCGACCTGATCTTCGCCTACCCCGAAGGGGGCGAGACCGTCGGCGTGAAGCGGCCGCTGGACAACCAGGAATTCTTCATCCGCCTCGGCCAGCGCCTGATCAAGGCCCTCGATCCGATGACCGTCGACGGCTTCGTGTTCCGCGTCGACATGCGCCTGCGTCCCTACGGCTCGTCCGGGGCGCTGGTGCTGAGCTTCAATGCGCTGGAGCAGTACTACCAGGATCAGGGCCGCGACTGGGAACGCTACGCGATGATCAAGGCGCGGGTGGTGGCCGGCGACCAGGCGGCCGGCGCGCAGCTGCTGGAGATGCTGCGTCCGTTCGTCTACCGGCGCTACCTGGACTTCTCCGCCATCGAAGCCCTGCGCACCATGAAGCAGCTGATCCAGCAGGAAGTGCGGCGCAAGGGCATGGCCGACAACATCAAGCTGGGTGCCGGCGGCATCCGCGAAGTCGAGTTCATCGCCCAGGCCTTCCAACTGATCCACGGCGGCCGCGACCTCAGCCTGCAGCAGCGTCCTCTATTAAAGGTGCTGGCCACGCTGGAGGGGCAGGGTTACCTGCCGCCGGCGGTGGTCAGCGAGTTGCGCGAAGGCTATCTGTTCCTGCGTTACACCGAACACGCCATCCAGGCGATCGCCGACCGCCAGACCCAGATGCTGCCGGACGGTGCCCAGGATCAGGCGCGCATCGCCTTCATGCTCGGCTTCGCCGATTGGGACGCCTTCCACGAAAAGCTCATGTTCTGGCGCGACCGGGTGGCCTGGCATTTCGCCCAGGTGATCGCCGATCCGGACGAGGAAGAGGGCGCCCCGAGCGAAGTGGCGGTCGGCGGCGAATGGCTGCCGCTGTGGGAGGAGGCCCAGGATGAAGAGGCCGCCTGCCGTCAGCTGGAAGAGGCCGGGTTCACGGACGCGACCAAGGCGCTGAAGGCGCTGGCGAACCTGCGCGGCAGCGCCCAGCTGCGGGCGATGCAGCGCTTGGGGCGTGAGCGTCTCGATGCCTTCATTCCGCGTCTGCTGGCCCAGGCGGTGGAACACGCCAATCCGGACCTGGTGCTGGAGCGGGTGCTGCCGCTGGTCGAGGCGGTGGCCCGGCGTTCGGCGTACCTGGTGCTGCTGACGGAAAACCCCGGCGCCCTGCGCCGCCTGCTGACCCTGTGCGCCGCCAGCCCGTGGATCGCCGAGCAGATCACCCGGTTCCCGCTGCTGCTGGACGAACTGCTCAACGAGGGCCGGCTGTTCAAGCCGCCGCTGGCTCCGGAGCTGGCGGCCGAGCTGCGCGAGCGCCTGACCCGGATCCCGGAAGACGACCTCGAACAGCAGATGGAAGCGCTGCGCCACTTCAAGCTGGCGCACCGCCTGCGTGTCGCGGCCTCCGAAATCGCCGGCAGCCTGCCGCTGATGAAAGTCAGCGATTACCTGACCTGGCTGGCCGAAGCGATCCTGGAGCAGGTGCTGGCCCTGGCCTGGCGCCAGACGGTGGCCAAGTACGGCACGCCGCTGCGCACCGACGGCACGTTGTGCGATCCCGGCTTCATCATTGTCGGTTACGGGAAAGTCGGCGGCATCGAGTTGGGGCATGGTTCGGATCTGGACCTGGTGTTCATCCATGACGGCGACCCGCAGGCGGAGACCGACGGGCCGAAGCCGATCGACGGCGCGCAGTTCTTCACCCGGCTGGGTCAGCGGATCATTCACCTGCTGACGGCGCAGACCAACTCCGGCCAGCTCTATGAGGTGGACATGCGCCTGCGGCCGTCCGGGGCGTCCGGCCTTTTGGTGAGTTCGCTGGGGGCGTTCGCCCGCTATCAGGAAAACGAAGCCTGGACCTGGGAGCATCAGGCCCTGGTGCGGGCGCGGGTGCTGGTGGGCAGCCAGGATGTCGGCCAGGCCTTCGAAGGCGTGCGCGCCCAGGTGCTGGGCAAGGCGCGGGATCCGGCGACGCTGCGCCAGGAGGTCAGCGAGATGCGCGCCAAGATGCGCGACAACCTCGGCAGCAAGGCCACCGCCGCCGGCACCGGGGCAAATGCCTTCGAGGCCGCGGCGCCGTTCGACCTCAAGCAGGACGCCGGAGGTATCGTCGATATTGAATTTATGGTGCAATACGCGGCCCTGGCGTGGTCGCAGAAACACCCGCCGCTGCTGCGCTGGACGGACAACATCCGCATCCTGGAAGAGCTGGAGCACGAAGGGCTGATGCCCGTCGAAGACGCCGCGCTGCTGCGCGAGGCCTACAAGGCCTACCGCTCCGCCGCCCACCGGCAGGCCTTGCAGAAGGAGGCCGGGGTGATACCGGGCGACCAGTTCGCGGACGAACGGCGGCAGGTGATGCGGATCTGGCGCGGGCTGGGGTTGAGCTGACACCGCCCTGTCGCCACATTGAATACCCTGCGGGAGTGGCTGGCGACAGCGATGTCGGACGTTAGGCCGGCTCCCGCAGCGGATTTGCGGTCAACGCAGATCCACGGCAAGACAAACAACCCTGTGGGAGCGGGCTTGCCCGCGAAAGCGGAGTCACTGTCGACAGCGATGTCGAAGGTCATGACCCATCGCAGGCCGCTGCACTCCCGCAGTGAACCTCGAGGCGGGGAGGCGTGATGCCTCCCCGGTTCGTTTTTGGATACCACATGAATATTCTGATCGTTGGGCCCAGTTGGGTCGGTGACATGGTGATGGCGCAGACACTCTTCCAGTGTCTCAAGCAGCGTCATCCGCAGTGCGAAATCGACGTGCTGGCCCCCGAGTGGAGCCGGCCGATCCTCGAGCGCATGCCAGAGGTGCGCCAGGCCTTGAGCTTCCCGCTCGGCCATGGCGTGCTGGAGCTGGCGACCCGTCGGCGGATCGGCAAGTCCCTGGCCGGCCAGTACGACCAGGCGATCCTGCTGCCGAATTCGCTGAAGTCGGCGCTGGTGCCGTTCTTCGCCGGCATCCCGAAACGCACCGGCTGGCGCGGCGAGTTCCGCTACGGCCTGCTCAACGACGTGCGCACCCTGGACAAGGAACGCTATCCGCTGATGATCGAGCGCTTCATGGCGCTGGCCCATGACGCGAACGCCGAACTGCCCAAGCCCTATCCGCGCCCGAGCCTGCAGATCGACCCGGTGACCCGCGAAGCGGCGCTGGCCAAGTTCGGCCTGACCCTCGACCGTCCGGTGCTGGTGCTGTGCCCCGGCGCCGAGTTCGGCGAAGCCAAGCGCTGGCCGTCCGAGCACTACGCCAAGGTCGCCGAGGCACGGATCCGCGAGGGCTGGCAGGTCTGGCTGTTCGGCTCCAAGAACGATCACGCGGTCGGCGAAGACATCCGCGCACGGCTGATTCCGGGCCTGCGCGAGGAGTCGGTCAACCTCAGCGGCGGCACGTCGCTGGCCGAGGCCATCGATCTGATGTCCTGCGCCGACGCGGTGGTGTCCAACGATTCGGGCCTGATGCACGTAGCCGCTGCCCTGAACCGTCCGTTGGTGGCGGTCTACGGCTCGACGTCGCCGGGCTTCACCCCGCCGTTGGCCGATCAGGTGGAAATCGTGCGGCTGGGCCTCGACTGCAGTCCGTGCTTCGACCGCACCTGCCGGTTCGGCCATTACAACTGCCTGCGCCAACTGATGCCGGATGCGGTGAACGACGCCTTGCTGCGTTTGCAGGGCAATGTGGTCGAGGTTCATTAAGTTGCGGGTACTGCTGATCAAGACTTCATCGTTGGGCGACGTGATCCATGCGTTGCCGGCGCTGACCGACGCGGCCCGGGCGATCCCCGGCATCAAGTTCGACTGGGTCGTGGAGGAAGGCTTCGCCGAAATCCCGAGCTGGCATCCGGCCGTGGGCAAAGTGATTCCGGTGGCGATCCGCCGCTGGCGCAAGAACCTCTGGCAAACCGTCAAGAGCGGCGAGTGGAAGCGCTTCAAGCAAAGCGTCCGGGCAGCCAAGTACGACCTGGTGATCGACGCCCAGGGCCTGCTCAAGAGCGCCTGGCTGACCCGTTACGTGAAGGCCCCGGTGGCGGGCCTGGACAAGGGCTCGGCGCGGGAGCCGATCGCGGCGCGGTTCTACGACCGCAAGCTGGCGGTGGCCCGTGGTCAGCACGCGGTCGAGCGGGTGCGCCAGTTGTTCGCCATCGCCCTGGGCTATGACCTGCCCCAAGGCCTGGGCGACTACGGCCTCAATGTCGAGCGCCTGGTCGAGCTGCCGCGCAAGAGCGCCTACGTGGTGTTCCTGCACGGCACCACGTGGGACACCAAGCACTGGCCGGAAGCCTATTGGCGCGAGCTGACCGAGCGGGTCGGCCACCTCGGTGTCGGCGTGAAGCTGCCGTGGGGCAATCCGCTGGAGAAGGCCCGGGCCGAGCGCATCGCCGCCGGCTTCAGGCACGCCGAGGTGCTGCCCAAGCTCAACCTGGCCGGTGTCGGCAAGGTGCTGGCCGGCGCCCAGGCCTGCGTGGCGGTGGACACCGGCCTCGGCCACCTGGCCGCCGCGCTGGATGTGCCGACCCTGTCGCTGTTCGGCCCGACCAACCCCGGCCTGACCGGCGCCTACGGCAAGGTGCAGATCCACCTGGGCAGCGATTTCCCCTGCGCGCCGTGCCTGCAAAAGAAATGCACCTACCAACCGACGGCCGAAGACGCCCGTCAATTCGACCTGAAACGCGAGTCGCCCCTGTGCTTCACGCGTGTGAACCCCGAGCGTGTCGCCAGCCGACTGAGCACGTTGTTGATGGCTGAGGAGCTGCGCTGATGCAATTGGCATTTGTCCTGTACAAGTATTTCCCGTTCGGCGGCCTGCAGCGCGACTTCATGCGCATCGCCCTCGAATGCCAGAAGCGCGGCCACTCGATCCGCGTCTACACCCTGATCTGGGAAGGCGACGTGCCGCCCGGTTTCGAGGTGCTGGTGGCGCCGGTCAAGGCGCTGTTCAACCATCGGCGCAACGAAAAGCTCAGCGCCTGGATGGAGGCGGACCTGGCCAAGCGCCCGGTGGACCGCCTGATCGGCTTCAACAAGATGCCGGGGCTGGACGTCTACTACGCCGCCGACGGCTGCTTCGAAGACAAGGCGCAGAACCTGCGCCATTCGCTGTACCGCCGCTGGGGCCGCTACCGCCATTTCGCCGAGTACGAGCGGGCGGTGTTCGCCAAAGATGCGAAAACCGAAGTGCTGATGATTTCCGAAGTGCAGCAGCCGCTGTTCATCAAGCATTACGGCACGCCGGTGGAACGCTTCCACCTGCTGCCGCCGGGCATCGCCCAGGACCGTCGGCGCCCGGCGGATGCGGACGAGATCCGCGCCGGTTTCCGCGCCGAATTCAACCTGGCGGACGACGACCTGCTGCTGGTGCAGATCGGCTCCGGCTTCAAGACCAAGGGCGTCGACCGCAGCCTGAAGGCGCTGGCCGCGTTGCCGGCGGAACTGAGGAAACGCACCCGGCTGTTTGTAATCGGCCAGGATGACCCCAAATTGTTCCAGATGCAGAGCGCAACCCTGGGCCTGGGCGACAACGTGACGTTCCTCAAGGGGCGCAGCGACATCCCGCGTTTCCTGCTGGGCGCCGACCTGTTGATCCACCCGGCGTACAACGAGAACACCGGGACGGTGCTGCTCGAAGCCCTGGTGGCCGGGCTGCCGGTGCTGGTCAGCGCGGTCTGCGGCTACGCCCACTACATCGCCGAGGCCGACGCCGGGCGGGTGCTGGACGAGCCGTTCGACCAGGCGCAACTGACCCGCTACCTGGCCGACATGCTCGGCGACGCCTCGGCGCGGGCGGCCTGGAGCCGCAACGGCGTGGCCTTCGCCGGGACGGCCGATCTGTACAGCATGCCGCAGCACGCGGCCGATGTGATTCTGGCGGAGCACGCTTAAATGAAGTTGATGCTGGCTGAACCGTTCAAGAGCCTGTGGGCCGGCCGCGATGCGTTCGCGCAGGTCGAAGGGCTCAAGGGCGAGGTCTACCGCGAGCTGGAAGCCCGCCGGACATTGCGCACGGAAGTCGACGGCAACGGTTATTTCGTCAAGATCCACCGGGGCATCGGCTGGGGCGAGATCTTCAAGAACCTGCTGACCGCCAAGCTGCCGGTGCTCGGCGCGGGCCAGGAATGGCAAGCCATCCAGCGTCTGCAGCAGGTCGGCGTGCCGACCATGACCGCCGTCGCCTACGGCGAGAAAGGCAGCAACCCGGCGGACCAGCATTCGTTCATCGTCACCGAAGAGCTGGCGCCGACCGTCAGCCTCGAAGACTTCAGCATCGACTGGGTCCGGCAGCCGCCGCAGCCTGCGCTCAAGCGTGCGCTGATCGCCGAGGTCGCGCGGATGACCGGCATGATGCACCGCGCCGGCGTGAACCACCGCGACTGCTACATCTGCCACTTCCTGCTGCACACCGACCGACCGGTCACCGCCGGTGACCTCAAGCTGTCGGTGATCGACCTGCACCGTGCCCAGACCCGTCCTGCCATCACCCGGCGCTGGCGCAACAAGGATCTGGCGGCGCTGTACTTCTCCGCGCTGGACATCGGCCTGACCCGCCGCGACAAGCTGCGTTTCCTCAAGGGCTACTTCCAGCAGCCGCTGCGCCGGATCCTCGCCGAAGAGGCGCCGCTGCTGAGCTGGCTGGAGGGCAAGGCCAACAAACTCTACGCACGCAAGCAACGTTACGGGGATGCGCTCTGATGGCGGGTTGGAACCTTGAGCCGACTTACCGCGACCTCAGCGCAGACTTCGGCTCCCTCGAAGCGGTGTTCGCCCTTCAGGGCGAGCGCCTGACCCGGGATCCGCTGTCCGAGGTCATCCGCGTGCAGCGGGACGGGGTCAACTATTACGTCAAACGCTACTCCGGCGCCGGCAAGGGCTTGCGCCGCTACATCGGCAAGCCGCGGGTGAAGATGGAGTGGCAGAACCTCAAGCGCTTCGCCAAGTGGGGCATCCCCACCGCCGAAGTGGTGGCCTGGGGCCTGGAGCGTCGCGGTGCGGCCTACGCCCGCGGGGCGATGATCACCCGCGAGCTGCCGCGCACCGAAGACCTTTCGGCGCTGGCCGAGCGCAACGATCCCAAGCTCAAGGACCGCGCCTGGGTCGACGGCATCAGCCGGCAACTGGCGGTGTACACCCGCACGATGCACGACCACCGCTTCACCCACAACGACCTGAAGTGGCGCAACCTGCTGATCGACGACCAGGCGCAGCTGTTCCTGATCGACTGCCCCAACGGCGACTTCTGGCGCGGCTTCTGGCTCAAGTACCGGATCACCAAGGATCTGGCCTGCCTCGACAAGGTGGCCAAGTATCACCTGTCGAACACCCAGCGCCTGCGCTTCTACCTGCAATACCGTCAGCGTGACCGGCTCAACGCCGCCGACAAGAAACGGATCCGTCACGTGGTGAGATTTTTCGAGGGACGCGAATGACTGATTTTCTGGCCGCTGAAGACCGTGCGTTGCTGGAGCGCCACGGGCTGGGCACCTTCGAGGCGCTGTGGTCCAAGCAGCTCGATGCGGTGGACGAGCCGAACACCGACGGCGGCGGCTGGAGCAGCGTGTTCAGGCTGGAGCTGGAGGGCTGCGGCTACTACCTCAAGCGCCAGAGCAACTACCTGACCCGCACGCTGCACGCGCCGTTCGGCGAGCCGACGTTCGCCCGCGAGTTCCGCAACATCAGCCGATACCGCCAGCTCGGCATCCCGGCGTTGCAGGCGGCGTTCTTCGGCGCGCGCAAGGTCAACGGCGAAGTCCGCGCGATCCTGCTGACCCGCGCCCTCGACGGCTGGGACGACCTCGATTCGCTGCTGCAGCGTTGGTCGGACCTGGGCGCTGCGCAGCAGTCGGCCATCCTCAAGGCCTGCGGCCAACTGGCCCGTCATCTGCACGGCAGGCGCCAGGTGCACGGCTGCTTCTACCCCAAGCATATTTTCCTCAAGGCCGACGGCGCAGCGTTTCAGGCGCAGTTGATCGACCTGGAGAAGACCCGTCCGCTGCTGTTCGGCCTGCGTGACCGGGTCAAGGATCTGGAGCCCTTGCTGCGCCGAGCGCCGGAGTGGAGCGAGGCGCAGCTGCGCGAATTGCTGGCGGCCTATCTCGACCAGCCGGCCGACGCATCGCTGGTCGACAGTTGGGTCACGCGCCTGACCGCACGGCGCAGCCGCAAGGAGACCCGCTGATGCAGCTGTCCGAACTGAAGGATGCCGGACGTACGCCGCAACTGCCGTTGACGGTGTCGCTCGCCGATGCGGCGGGGCCGGCGGACCTGCAACTGCTCAGCCTGCTGCGGGTGCTGCCGGGGCAGCGCTATGTCGGCGCCGGTGTGTGGCGTGGCCGCCCGGTGCTGGCCAAGCTGCTGGTGGGCAGCAAGGCGGCGCGGCACTTTGAGCGCGAGCTGAACGGCGTGAAGCTGCTCGCCGCCCAAGGCATGACCACGCCGTTGCTGCTGGCCGACGGCCTGAAGGACGGCGAGGGCGGCTGGCTGCTGTTCGAGTTTCTCGAAGG
>NZ_JBIVHR010000146.1:0-9606 GCF_044749305.1 Pseudomonas sp. NPDC089534
AGGCAGGGCAAATTGAGATAACGTCGATCCCGCGGTTGACACCCCTTCACCCCTCTCTAGAATGGGTACCCATATCAAGTTTCGGGAATGAAACCCGCAATGAGTACCCATCTCAGCATCGCCGACGCCGCCGTACTGCTGAACGTCAGTACGCAACGGGTCAGAACCTTATGCCGCTCCGGCGAACTCCAGTCCGAGAAGATCGGCAACACCTGGATCGTCGAGCAAGCCAGCCTGAAAAACTACGGCCTCCGAACCGCACACATGATCGCACAAGACCACCCCGCCTACGCCGTCCAGACGTCGCCCGACCAACGCAAGCCGATCGCCCTCAGCTTCTTCTCCGGCGCCATGGGCCTGGATCTGGGCCTGGAAAAGGCCGGCTTCGACATCCGCCTGGCGTGCGAGTCGAACAAGCACTGCCGCCAGACCATCGCCCTGAACCGCCCCAACACCGCCCTGCTCGGCGACATCAACGACTGCACCGCCGAGCAGATCCTGGAGGCCGCCCAGGTGCGCGCCGAAGACGTCGACCTGATCGTCGGCGGACCGCCCTGCCAGGCCTTCAGCACCGCCGGCAAGCGCAAGGCGTTCAATGACGACCGCGGCAACGCCTTCCTCAAGTACATCGACCTCGCCCTGGAGATCCGCCCGCGCTTCATCGTCATCGAAAACGTGCGCGGCCTGCTGTCGTGCCCGATGGATCACCGCCCGCACAACCAGCGCGGCATCGAGTTCCCGGATCTGTCCCTCGACGAAATGAAAGGCGGCGCGCTCAATTTCGTCATCAGCGTGCTCAAGCGGGCGGGCTACACCTGCACGTTCAACCTCTACAATTCGGCCAACTTCGGCACGCCGCAGATCCGCGAACGGGTGATCATCATCTGCTCCCGCGACGGCAAGGAAGCCCCCTTCCTGACGCCTACGCACTCAGAGGACGGTTCCCACGGCCTGCCGGTCTGGAACAAGCTGCGCGGCGCCTTGCAGGGGATCGATCAGCACACGCACCTGAACTTCCCGGAGAAGCGCCTCAAGTACTACCGCATGCTCAAGGCCGGGCAGAACTGGCGCAGCCTGACGCCGGAACTGCAGCAAGAGGCCCTCGGCAAATCGTACTTTTCCGGCGGCGGCAAAACCGGCTTCCTGCGGCGCCTGCACTGGGACAAGCCGTCCCCGACCCTGGTGACCCATCCGGCCATGCCGGCCACCGACCTGGCCCACCCCGAGGAAGACCGGCCGCTGTCGATCCAGGAATACAAACGCATCCAGGAGTTTCCGGACGACTGGCAACTGGCGGGCCCGCTGATCGAGCAATACAAGCAGGTCGGCAACGCCGTGCCGGTGAGCCTCGGCCACGCGGTCGGCAGGCTGATCCGTGAAATGCTGGCCGGCACCGACACCGTCCCTCCGCAGAACTTTCCGTTTTCGCGCTACCAGGCCACGTCCCACACCGACTGGCTGCACGTGTTCGAACAGCAGAAGCAGAAGCACCAGTTCAATCTCGAACTGGCCTGAGAAAACATGGAAAAAAGGGGGCTCCAAGCCCCCTTAGACTTCACTCATCAGCGGACGAGTTGAGGCGCACCAGCCGCGACCACTGAATCGCACCTGCTTCGTCGCAAAACTCGTTCGTGAACTCACGGGTGAACTTGTTGACCATTTGCGCATACGAAACCTGGAACTCGGCATTGCGTTCCTGCGCCCGGTATCCCAGCGGCTCGATCAGCTCGACGAACAAGTCGGGATCGCCCGAGATGAATTCCCAGAAGCGTTGCCCGCACAGCTTGCTGTAGTCCCCCTTGTCCGGGTTGTTATCGCGTCCGTAGCAACACCCATTGACCGCAACGATGTTCAAGCCCGAGTCGCTGGTGCGCAATGTGCGCTGCGCCGTCTTGAAGTAGCTGCGCATCTGAGTGATTTGCGAGCTGTTGCCCCAATTGGGGCCGGACTTGATCGCGACGAGGTGCCGACGGCCTTCCTTGTCGAATTCCAGGTCGACGCCGGCGACCGCCGACTTCTTGCCGCCATAGGTCTTGCTGTTTATGAAGATCGCCAGGCCTTCTAGCCAGTCGCCGAACAACGTCTCTTCATTGGAAGAAACATGCGCATCCAGAATGCCCCGCACGATCTGCTCGGCCGTTTGCACATCCTTGGCCTTGAACATGTAGGGATTCTTGCGCTTGAGCACGCTCTTGAGCTTCAGCCGCGACAGGCTGTCCAGGCGTTTTTGGTGAAAGGTGCCGATGTTTTCTTCGACGTATTTGGCCACATCGGCCAGATCCAATGGCTGCATCAAGCGCATTTCCCTATCGAGTGAGTTCCGGAAAAAACAAAGGCGCATTACGCGCCTTTGTTTTGCCACGACCGCAGTCTACTTGAGATCCAGCACATCCTGCATGTCGTACAGACCCGGCTCGCGGGCATCCAGCCAGAGCGCGGCACGCACCGCGCCCTTGGCGAACGTCATGCGGCTCGACGCCTTGTGGGTGATCTCCAGGCGCTCGCCCTCGCAGGCGAACAGCACCGTGTGATCGCCCACCACATCGCCGCCGCGCACGGTGGCGAAACCGATGGTCTCGCGCTCGCGGGCGCCGGTATGGCCTTCACGGCCGTACACCGCCACCTTCTGCAGGTCGCGGTCCAGCGCATCGGCGATCACTTCGCCCATGCGCAGGGCCGTGCCGGACGGCGCGTCGATCTTGTGCCGGTGGTGGGCCTCGATGATCTCGATGTCCGCGTCGTCGCCCAACACCCTCGCCGCCATGTCGAGCAGCTTCAGGGACAGGTTGACGCCGACGCTGAAGTTGGCGGCGAACACAATCGGGATGTCCCTGCCGGCATCGGCCAGGATCTGCTTCTGGGCAGCATCCAGCCCGGTGGTGCCGATCACCATGGCCTTGCCCGCCTTGCGGCAGAACGCCAGGTTTTTCAGCATCACTTCCGGCAGCGTGAAGTCGATCAGCACATCGAACTCTTCCGCCACCGACTCCAGGTTGCCGGACAGCGGCACACCGATGCGGCCCAGCGAAGCCAGCTCACCGGCGTCCACCCCGATCAGCGTGCTGCCGGGACGGACGACGGCGGCCGTCAGGCCGGTCAGCGGCGCGCGCTGCTGCACCGCCTCGACCAGGATCTTGCCCATGCGCCCGGCAGCGCCCATCACAGCTATACGTCGCATGCCGACTCCTTACAGATCGCCGAAGAAGCGTTTCACGCCGTCGAACCAACCGGCGGTTTTCGGGGAATGGCTGTTGTCGCCCTCCAGCGAACTGCGGAACTCTTCCAGCAGCTCACGCTGGCGACGGTCAAGGTTGACCGGCGTCTCGACCGCCACACGGCACATCAGGTCGCCCGCGCCGCCGCCGCGCACCGGTGCCACGCCCTTGCCGCGCACGCGGAACTGCTTGCCGGTCTGGGTGCCTTCCGGGATCTTCAGCTTGACCCGGCCGTCGAGGGTCGGAATCTCCAGCTCGCCGCCCAACGCCGCGTCGACGAAGCTGATCGGCACTTCGCAGAACAGGTGCTTGCCGTCGCGCTGGAAGATCGCGTGCTCGCGCACGTTGATCACCACGTAGAGATCGCCGGTCGGACCGCCCTGGGTCCCGGCCTCGCCTTCGCCCGACAGACGGATGCGGTCACCGGTGTCGACGCCGGCCGGCACTTTCACCGACAGGGTCTTGTACTCTTCGACACGGCCTTCGCCGTGGCAGGAGTCGCATGGGTCGGTGATGATCTTGCCTTGGCCATGGCAACGCGGGCAGGTCTGCTGCACCGAGAAGAAGCCCTGCTGCATGCGCACCTGACCGATGCCGCCGCAGGTCGGGCACGTGGACGGCGAGGAGCCCTTCTTGGCGCCCGAGCCGTCGCACGGCTTGCAGTTGACCAGCGTCGGAACGCGGATGTTCACGGTCGTGCCGCGCACCGCCTCTTCCAGGTTCAGCTCCAGGGTGTAGCGCAGGTCGCTGCCGCGCTGGGCGCCGCCGCGGGAACCGCTGCGGCCGCCGCCGAAGAAGTCGCTGAACACGTCGCCGAAGATGTCGGAGAAGTTCTGGCCGCCGAAACCGGCACCGCCGCCGCCCATGCTCGGGTCGACGCCGGCGTGGCCGTACTGGTCGTAGGCGGCGCGCTTGCTGGAGTCGGACAGCACTTCGTAGGCCTCGTTGGCCTCCTTGAACAGTTCTTCCGACGCCTTGTCATCAGGATTACGGTCCGGGTGATGCTTCATCGCCAGGCGACGGTAAGCC
This sequence comes from Pseudomonas sp. NPDC089534, assembly GCF_044749305.1. Classification (NCBI taxonomy): domain Bacteria; kingdom Pseudomonadati; phylum Pseudomonadota; class Gammaproteobacteria; order Pseudomonadales; family Pseudomonadaceae; genus Pseudomonas; species Pseudomonas sp. NPDC089534. The sequence continues at coordinate 4,245 of NZ_JBIVHR010000146.1, forward strand.
TTTTTCAGCTCGGCTTCGCTTGAGCCGCGCTCAACACCCAACACTTCGTAATAGTCACGCTTTGCCATAAGTCTTCGCACTCTTAAGGACGTTCGGCAAACCCCTCCTGAGCTTCGCCGAACTCGTTGAGCCCCCAAACAGGCCCGGACCCAACTCACGTCGATTTCAACGATCCTGGTCTTTGATCCGATGCGGCACGTGCGGCGCGAAAAGCAGGAGCATTTCCGGCCATGCCGCCAGCATCCGAACGGTGTCGCATGCTGTAAAAATTCGCGTATTCCAGATACGCCAACGCGGGAGCAAGCTCCCGCGCGGCGACATCCTACCAGTCACCGCCCAACGGCAGTCAACCGGCCGACCAACAACTTACTTGTGGTCTTTGACTTCTTCGAACTCGGCATCGACCACGTCGTCGGCCTTTTCAGCCTTCTCGTCGTGCGGTGCCGCGCCTTCGGCAGGCTGGGCCTGTTCGGCGTACATCTTCTGGGCAACCGGAGCGGAGACCTTGGACAGCTCTTCAACCTTCGCGTCGATGGCAGCCTTGTCGTCGCCTTTCACAGCGGCTTCCAGGGCAACCACAGCCGCTTCGATCGCAGTCTTCTCTTCGGCGGTGACCTTGTCACCCGCGTCGGCAATCATCTTGCGGGTCGAGTGAACCAGCGCGTCACCCTGGTTGCGGGCAGCGGCCAGCTCTTCGAACTTGCGGTCTTCCTCGGCGTTGGCCTCGGCGTCACGCACCATGCGCTCGATCTCTTCGTCGGACAGGCCGGAGTTGGCCTTGATCACGATCGACTGGGTCTTGCCGGTGGCCTTGTCTTTCGCGCCGACGTGCAGGATGCCGTTGGCGTCGATGTCGAAGGTCACTTCGATCTGAGGCACGCCGCGCGGAGCCGGCGGAATGTCGGCCAGGTCGAACTTGCCCAGGGACTTGTTCTGTGCGGCTTGCTTGCGCTCGCCCTGCAGGACGTGAATGGTCACGGCGCCCTGGTTGTCGTCGGCGGTCGAGAACACTTGCGATTTCTTGGTCGGAATCGTGGTGTTCTTCTCGATCAGCGCGGTCATCACGCCGCCCATGGTCTCGATGCCCAGGGTCAGCGGGCTGACGTCGAGCAGCAGGACGTCCTTCACGTCACCGGCCAGAACGGCGCCCTGGATCGCAGCACCCATGGCAACGGCTTCGTCAGGGTTGACGTCTTTACGTGCTTCTTTACCGAAGAAATCGGTCACTGCCTTCTGCACCAGCGGCATACGGGTCTGACCACCGACCAGGATCACGTCGTTGATCTGGCTGGCGTCGATGCCGGCGTCTTTCAGGGCGATGCGGCATGGCTCGATGGTACGGTTCACCAGATCTTCGACCAGCGATTCCAGCTTGGCGCGAGAGATCTTCACGTTCATGTGCTTCGGACCGGACGCGTCTGCAGTGATGTACGGCAGGTTGACGTCGGTCGACTGAGAAGAAGACAGCTCGATCTTGGCTTTCTCGGCGGCTTCTTTCAGACGCTGCAGTGCCAGCGGATCGTTCTTCAGATCCATGCCCGACTCTTTCTTGAACTCGTCGACGAGGTAGTCGATCAGGCGCATGTCGAAGTCTTCGCCGCCCAGGAAGGTATCGCCGTTGGTGGCCAACACTTCGAACTGGTGCTCGCCGTCGACTTCGGCGATCTCGATGACCGACACGTCGAAAGTACCGCCACCCAGGTCATAAACGATGACTGTGTGATCGCCTTTGGCCTTGTCCATGCCGTAGGCCAGTGCAGCGGCAGTCGGTTCGTTGATGATGCGCTTGACGTCCAGACCGGCGATACGGCCGGCGTCCTTGGTGGCCTGACGCTGGCTGTCGTTGAAGTAGGCCGGAACGGTGATGACCGCTTCGGTAACCGCTTCGCCCAGATAGTCTTCGGCGGTCTTCTTCATCTTTTTCAGGACTTCGGCGCTGATTTGCGGCGGAGCCATTTGCTTGTCGGCGGCCTCGACCCATGCATCACCGTTGCCGGCCTTGACGATTTTGTAAGGCACCAGCTTGATGTCTTTCTGCACGACTTCTTCGTCGAAACGACGACCGATCAGACGCTTCACCGCGAACAGTGTGTTGTGCGGGTTGGTCACCGCCTGACGCTTGGCCGACTGGCCGACCAGGATTTCGCCGTCGTTGGCGTAAGCGATGATCGAAGGCGTGGTGCGTGCGCCTTCGGCGTTCTCAATCACTTTGGCCTTGCCGTTTTCCAGCACGGAGACGCAGGAGTTGGTAGTCCCCAGGTCGATACCGATAATTTTGCCCATGTTCACTCTCCCGAAACTTTGGATTTGGTTGCCGCAGCGGTCTTGGCCAACTGCGGTAGCACTTAAACGCTTGACTTCTAAATGGGGGCCTTACGGCGGATTTCAAGCCTTCTCGTCGATCGAAGGCGAAATCGGCGCCGGCGCCTTGCTGACCACGACCATTGCCGGACGCAGCAGGCGGCCGTTGAGCTGGTAGCCCTTCTGGAACACTTTCAGGACGCTGTTCGGTTCGACATCGGCGCTTTCCTGCATGGCCATCGCCTGATGGTGAACGGCGTTGAACGGTTCGCCATGGGGATCGATCGCTTCGAGCTGGTAGCGCTTGAGGGTGTCGTGGAACATCTTCAGGGTCAGTTCGATGCCTTCGCGCATCGGACGGATGCTTTCGTCGTCCGGGTTCGACAGCTCGAGGCCGCGCTCCAGGCTGTCGACGATCGGCAGCAGGTCGCCGGCGAATTTTTCCAGCGCGAACTTGTGCGCCTTCTCGACGTCCTGCTCGGCACGGCGGCGGACGTTCTGCAGATCGGCGGCTACGCGCAGAGATTGATCCTGCGCGGCGGCCAATTGCTCTTCGAGCACTTGCACACGGGTCGCCAGGTCATCACCCGAAGCCTCGGGCGCCTGATTGGCTTCTGGATTTTGCGTATCCACTGTCTGTTCGTCAGCCATAGAATTCTCCTTTCAATATCGTCCGCGGGCTGTACCCGCGCTTCTGCCCCGGTATATGGGGCCGCAAAATCAGGCTTCAAGGGCCTGGCGCGATTAACCCTACAAAAAAGTGCCGCATTTTCATTCCCGGGCGCGATAACCGCCGATCGCATCCAAGCCAATCGAGCTAAGGGAAGGCATTGTCAGCCCAAAACAAAACACTGTATAAATAACCAGACCTCAAGCCTGGGAGCGGCCCACATGCTGGTGCACCTGTCCGTACACAACTACGCCATCGTCGAACACCTCGATCTCGAGCTGGATCGCGGGATGAGCGTGATCACCGGAGAAACCGGCGCCGGCAAGTCGATCATGCTCGACGCCCTGGGCCTGACCCTCGGCGACCGCGCCGACAGCGGCGTGGTGCGCCCCGGCGCCGACAAGGCCGACATCCTGGCGACCTTCGACCTGGGCGACATTCCCGAGGCCGGTGCCTGGCTGGCCGAGCGCGACCTGGAAACGGACGGCCCGTGCATCCTGCGCCGGGTCATCACCAGCGAGGGCCGCTCCCGCGGCTACATCAACGGCACCCCTTGCCCCCTCGGCGACCTCAAGGCCCTCGGCGAGCTGCTGATCGATATCCACAGTCAGCACGAGCACCAATCGCTGCTCAAGACCGACACCCACCGACGCCTGCTCGACGAGTACGCCGGCGCCACCGACCTCGCCCGCCAGGTGCAGTTGGCCGCCCAGCGCTGGCGCCAGACCCGCCAGGAACTGGAGCGCCTCTCCAACTCCGGCGACGAGCAGCGGGCACGCCACCAATTGCTCAGCTACCAGCTCGAAGAGCTGGAAAACCTGGGGCTCGGCGAAAACGAGCTGGAAGAGCTGGAGCAGGAACACAAGAACCTGACCAACGCCGAAGCCCTGCTCGGCATTTGCCGACAAGTGGTCGACCATTGCAGCGAAAGCGACTCCGGCAACGTGCTGAGCGCCCTGACCGCTTGCCTGAACCGCCTGACCAGCGTCAACAGCACCATCGGCGCCCTGAACGAGGCCAGCAGCCTGCTGACCAGCGCGCAGATCCAGGTCGAAGAGGCCGTGGGCGAGCTCAATCGCTTCCTCGACAACTTCGATGCCGACCCGTCGCGCCTGCAGTATCTGGAAGAGCGCCTGGACACCATCTATACCCTGGCGCGCAAACACCGGATCCAACCCACCGAGGTCGCCGAACTGCAGCAAAGGCTGCTGGACGAGATCGAAACCCTGAACGCCAACGACGAGTCCATCGAGCGGCTCGGCGAAGAGCTGAACGCCTTCGCCCGCCATTATCAGGAGAAGGCCCGGGAGCTGAGCGACCTGCGGCATCAGGCCGCCGGCAGCCTGGCCGGCGCGGTGGAGCAGGAGATCCAGCGCCTGGGCATGCCGGGCGGCCGCTTCACCATCGAGCTTCGCCCGAACGACAGCGATGACCTGCAGCCCAACGGCCTGGAGCATGTTGAACTGCTGGTCAGCGCGAACCCCGGCCAACCGCTCAAGGCACTGGCGAAAGTGGCGTCCGGTGGCGAACTGTCCCGGATCAGCCTGGCGATCCAGGTCATCACCGCCCAGACCTCCCGCGTGCCGACGCTGGTGTTCGACGAAGTGGACGTCGGGATCGGCGGACCGACGGCAGAGATCGTCGGCCAGTTGCTGCGCCGCCTCGGCGAGCGCGGACAGGTGCTGACCGTCACGCACCTGCCGCAGGTGGCCGCCCAAGGGCATCAGCACCTGTTCGTCCATAAGGTGCGCGGCGAACAGGCCACTCACACGGCGGTGTCCCGCCTGGGCAAGAACGACCGCATAGAAGAGGTGGCGCGGATGCTGGGCGGCATCGACCTCACCAAGGAGTCCCTGGCGCACGCCAAAAAGATGGTCGTCGCCGCGAAGGCTTGACCCCTGCAGAAAGCACGAAGGCGACCCTCGGGTCGCCTTCGTTCGTTTCGCGAACCTGACGTTCGCGCAGCTGGCTTACTTTTTCTTGCGGATGTACAGCACGAGGTTGTGATCCACCAGCTCGACACCGTGCTCTTCGGCGATCGCCTTCTGGAGCTTTTCGATTTCCGGGCTGACGAACTCGACCACCTCACCGGTCTCCACGTTGACCATGTGGTCGTGGTGACCGCTGTCGGCCAATTCGAATACCGCGTGGCCGCCGTCGAAATTGTGACGGACCACGAGGCCGGCCGCTTCGAACTGGGTCAGGACACGGTAGACCGTGGCCAGACCGACGTCCTCGCCAGCCTCCATCAACGCCTTGTAGACGTCTTCGGCACTCATGTGGCGCTGCTCGGTGGAGTCCAGCATTTGCAGGATCTTGACCCGAGGCAGGGTCACTTTGAGGCCGGCTTTGCGTAGTTCGCTATTTTCAACCATGGTCAGCTTTCTCGCG
>NZ_JBIVHR010000147.1:0-9478 GCF_044749305.1 Pseudomonas sp. NPDC089534
AGCCTGCTGGCGATGACGGCGGCACATCCGGCATTGAGGTGTCTGCCAGACCGCTGTCGCCAGCAGGCTGGCTCCCACAGGGGCTTGGCTGCATGCAGGGGTTGCGGTCAGCCCGCCGCCAAGGCCTTGGCCAACCGCTTGGCCCGGGCCCCCGCCGCCAGTTGCATGACCGACCGGTCCCGCGCCCACATCGCCGCCCACTCCGGCGCCCCTTGGGCCAGTGCATGATCCAGCTCAGGCTGGAGGGCGTCGAACTGCGCGAACAGCCCGCCCAGCACCACATGCCCCGCCGGGCTGTCCGGCGGTAAGCGACTGGCTTCGGCGCACCCGGCCAGCAACGCCACCAGCCGCAGTTGCAGCGCCTGCGGCCAGCCGCTGTCCTGGCCCACGCCGTACAGCCACGCGGTCATCGCGCTCAGCACGTAGATGTCCTCCATCGTCCGGAACGGCTTCACGTAGGCATCCCAGCCATCCCCGGCGAGCAGCTCACAGACCACGTCCTCCAGATGCAGGCGACCGTGGCTGATGTCCGGCATCAGCGGCAGGGCCGGCAGCGTTTCCACGCGCACACCGGGCTCGTCCGGATACGCCACCGCCAGGCTCAGGCGCGGCGCCTCACCCGGCGCTTCGCTGCGCGCGGCGATCAGCAGCCAGTCGGCGGCGTCGCCGGCGGTGACGAAATCCTTGCGTCCGTTCAGGCGCAGGTCCGTGAGCCGGGTCTGCATGTCCGCCGGGCGCAGGCTGCGCTGTTCGGTCGCACACAGGGCGCCCAGGCTGGGCGGCGCGCTCGGCCAGAGCATGCGCAGGGCCGCCTGGTAGCCCACCAGGAACGCCAGGCCCGGCGTGGCCATCCGCCGCCCGCCGGCCACCGCCAGTTCGAACGGGGTCACGGTGCCCAACTGATGCAGCAGCATCGCGAAACCTTCCCTCAGGTCAGGCACGGCGGGCATTCGTTCACGGCATTCGAGCAGGGTCGGCCAGGGCATAGGAGGCTCCTTGAGGGCTGTCATACAAGCATCACCAAACATTCATGGCGATGACACCGGGGCTACATAGCCTGACTTTGCCCAACACGGCGGCATAAAGAAAGTCGATCGGCTGCAACCCATGGCGGGTGAACGGCCCGCACGGAGACTCACATGACTCAGATCGCCCGCATCAGCGAAACCGGCAATGAACGCCGCCTGCAAGCCGAACGCCTGATCGGCGCCGAGGCCTTGCAGCAAGCCCAGGCCTTGCGCTTCAACGTGTTCAGCGGCGAATTCAACGCCAAGCTGAAGGGCGCGGAGCTGGGCCTGGACATGGATGACTATGATGTCCACTGCAGCCACATCGGCGTGCGTGACCTGAACACCGGGCGCCTGGTGGCGACCACCCGCCTGCTCGACCACACCGCCGCCAGCAGCCTGGGCCGCTTCTACAGCGAAGAGGAATTCAGCCTGCACGGCCTCGCCGGCCTGCAAGGCCCGATCCTGGAGATCGGCCGCACCTGCGTCGATCCGGCCTACCGCAACGGCGGCACCATCGCCGTGCTCTGGGGCGAACTGGCCGAAGTGCTGAACCAGGGCGGCTACAGCTACCTGATGGGTTGCGCCAGCATCCCGATGCAGGACGGCGGCGTGCAGGCCCACGCGATCATGCAGCGCCTGCGCGAACGCTACCTGTGCACCGAGCACCTGCGCGCCGAACCGAAGAATCCGCTGCCGTCGCTGGATATCCCCTCCAACGTGATCGCCGAAATGCCGCCGCTGCTCAAGGCCTACATGCGCCTGGGCGCGAAGATCTGCGGCGAGCCGTGCTGGGACGAAGACTTCCAGGTGGCGGACGTGTTCATCCTGCTCAAGCGCGACGAACTCTGCCCGCGCTACGCCAAGCACTTCAAGGCGGCCGTGTGATGGGCCGCCTGCGGGTGTACGCGCGGATCGCGCGGGTGCTGCTGGTGGTCGCGCTGGGCCTGTGCATGGCCAGCGTGTTCGGGGTGTTCGAGCGGCTGGGCCTGGCCCATTCGATGGTGCGCCGGCAGCGCTGGTCGCGTTTTTTCATGGCGCGCCTGAGCAACGCCCTGCCCTTTCGCGTGACCGTCCACGGCCAGATGCCCAAGCAACCGATGCTGTGGGTCAGCAACCATGTGTCCTGGACCGACATTCCGCTGCTGGGCATGCTCACGCCGCTGTCGTTCCTGTCCAAGGCCGAAGTGCGCACCTGGCCTGTGGCCGGCTGGCTGGCCGCCAAGGCCGGCAGCCTGTTCATCCGCCGCGGTTCGGGCGACAGCCAACTGATCCGCAAACAGATGACCCGCCACCTGCAAGCCGAACATCCGCTGCTGATGTTCCCGGAAGGCACCACCACCGACGGCCGTTCGCTGCGCACCTTCCACGGGCGCCTGCTGTCGGCGGCCATCGACTCCGAGGTGAAGCTGCAACCGGTGGCGATCCGTTACTTGCGCGATGGCCACATCGACCCGTTGGCGCCGTTCATCGGCGACGACGACCTGCTGTCGCACCTGATGCGCCTGTTCAGCCATGACTGCGGCGAGGTGGAGATCCACCTGCTCAAGCCGATTGCCTGCCAGGGGCGCGAGCGCGCGGCGCTGGCGTTCGAGGCGCAGCAGGCGGTGCAGAAGGCGTTGTTCGGCGATGTGGCCAAGCCGGCCGAACCGAGCCGTGCCGGCGACCTGATTGCCGCCTGAGGCCATACGCCACTGTAGGAGCCAGCCTGCTGGCGATAGGGCCGGATCAGTCACATAGGCATCGACTGACGGGCCACCATCGCCAGCAGGCTGGCTCCTACAGGTGGTTCATGATGTCGGCGGGGTCTGCGCGAAGTCCTGAAGCTTGGGATAGAACAGCGCAAAGTCCTCGCTCAGCGGTTCATACAGCCGCCGCAGTTCGTCCATCGCCCCCGCCAGTTCCTCCGGCCGGCTCAGCCGCCGGGAAATCCCCCGCAGCACCTGCTCCAGCACCTCGAACTCTCGGTACGAACCCAGCCAGTCGTCGGCCACCATGTACGGGGCGATCTTCGCCAGGCGCTCCGGCAATTGCCGTTCGCCGGACAGCGTGCGGTAGACGTCGGACGTGAAATGCTCCAGCGGCCGGTCCGCGTACAGCGTCCAGTCACGGGCCAGGCAATGGTCGAAGAACACGTCGAGGACGATGCCCGCATAACGTCGCCGGGTCGTGGCAAAGCGGTCCAGCGCCGTCCCCACCAGCGGGTGCCGGTCGGTGAACACGTCGATTTGCCGGTGCAGCCGGATGGCGGCCTCGATCTCCGGCGCGTACTGCCCTTGCAGCGGTCCTTTGACGAAATCGCCGTACAGGCTGCCGAGCAATTGTCCGGGGCGCTGGCCTCCGAGGTGCAAATGTGCGAGATAGTTCATGGGCGCAGCTTAGCACTGCTCCTTTGCTGGATCACAACCACAATATCGTTATAACCCGATATACCGATTTATGCGGTCGTCAGATCGAATTCATATTGGTATATCGCGAAATACCGATTTAAAGTTCGCCTCATCGCGATATAACGCTACACGTCACGAGCACCCGACCATGAACCTCAACCTCGACGAAATCATAAAAGCCCTGGCGCACCCGGTACGCAGAGACATCCTGCACTGGCTGAAAGACCCGACCGTCGAATTCCCCGACCAGTCCCACAGCAACGAGCACGGCGTCTGCGCCGGGCAGATCGACCAACGCTGCGGCCTGTCGCAGTCGACCGTATCCGCCCACTTGGCGACCCTGCAGCGCGCCGGCCTGGTCAGCAGCCGCAAGGTCGGCCAGTGGCACTTCTTCAAACGCAACGAGGACGTGATCCAGGCGTTCCTCGAAACACTCGGCAAAGAGCTCTGACCCTTAACGTCAGTCGGCCCAAAAGGAAAACACGATGCCCATCCCGCTTCTCATACTCGCCTTGAGCGCCTTCGCCATCGGCACCACGGAGTTCGTCATCATGGGGCTGCTGCCCGATGTGGCGGCCGACCTGGGCGTGTCGATCCCCGGCGCCGGCTGGCTGGTGACCGGCTACGCCCTGGGCGTGGCCATCGGCGCGCCGTTCATGGCGCTGGCCACCGCCCGCCTGCCGCGCAAGGCCGCGCTGATCGCACTGATGGGCATCTTCATCGTCGGCAACCTGCTGTGTGCGGTGGCCGGCGACTACAACGTGCTGATGCTGGCGCGGGTCATCACCGCCCTGTGCCACGGCGCCTTCTTCGGCATCGGCTCGGTGGTCGCGGCCAACCTGGTGCCGGCCAACAAGCGCGCCTCGGCCGTGGCCCTGATGTTCACCGGCCTGACCCTGGCCAACGTCCTCGGCGTGCCGCTGGGCACCGCCCTCGGTCAGGAAGCCGGCTGGCGCTCGACCTTCTGGGCCGTGACCGTGATCGGCGTCGTCGCCCTGCTCGGCCTGGTGCGCTTCCTGCCGGCCAAGCGCGACGAGGAAAAGCTCGACATGCGCGCCGAACTCGCCGCCCTCAAGGGCGCCGGCATCTGGCTGTCGCTGAGCATGACCGCGCTGTTCGCCGCCTCGGTGTTCACCCTGTTCACCTACGTCGCGCCGCTCTTGGGCGAAGTCACCGGCGTCTCGCCCCGCGGCGTGACCTGGACGCTGATGCTCATCGGCCTAGGCCTGACCGTCGGCAACATCATCGGCGGCAAGCTGGCCGACAAGGGCCTGGCCGCCACGCTGATCGGCGTGTTCATCGCCATGGCTGCGGCCTCCACCGTGCTGACCTGGACCAGCGTCGCGCTGATCCCCACCGAAATCACCCTGTTCCTCTGGGCCACCGCCTGCTTCGCGGCCGTACCGGCACTGCAGGTCAATGTGGTGACCTTCGGCAAGGCGGCCCCGAACCTGGTCTCGACCCTGAACATCGGCGCCTTCAACGTCGGCAACGCCCTGGGCGCCTGGGTCGGCGGCAGCGTCATCGCCCACGGCTACGGCCTGACCAGCGTGCCCCTGGCCGCCGCCGCCCTGGCCGTGCTCGCCCTGCTGGCGACCCTGATCACTTTCCGCCAGAACGGCAATCCCGAACTGGCACCGGCTGCAAACTGATTCATTTTTCACCTCACGAGGGTTGTATCTCATGGCAACGATTTTCGATCCGATCAAACTGGGCGACCTGGAACTGTCCAACCGCATCATCATGGCGCCGCTGACCCGCTGCCGCGCCGACGAAGGCCGCGTGCCCAACGCGCTGATGGCCGAGTACTACGTGCAGCGCGCCTCCGCCGGCCTGATCCTCAGCGAAGCCACCTCGGTGACCCCGATGGGCGTCGGCTACCCGGACACCCCCGGCATCTGGTCCAACGACCAGGTGCGCGGCTGGACCAACGTGACCAAGGCGGTGCACGCCGCCGGCGGCAAGATCGTCCTGCAACTGTGGCACGTCGGCCGCATTTCCCACCCGTCGTACCTGAACGGCGAGACGCCGGTCGCCCCGAGCGCCCTGCAGCCCAAAGGCCATGTCAGCCTGGTGCGTCCGCTGTCCGACTACGTCACCCCGCGCGCCCTGGAAACCGATGAGATCGCCGAGATCGTCGAGGCCTACCGCACCGGTGCCGAGAACGCCAAGGCCGCCGGCTTCGACGGCGTGGAGATCCACGGCGCCAACGGCTACCTGCTCGACCAGTTCCTGCAGAGCAGCACCAACCAGCGCACCGACCAGTACGGCGGCTCCCTGGAAAACCGTGCCCGCCTGCTGCTGGAAGTGACCGACGCCGCCATCGACGTCTGGGGCGCCGGCCGCGTCGGCGTGCACCTGGCGCCGCGCGCCGACTCCCACGACATGGGCGACGACAACCTCGCCGAAACCTTCACCTACGTGGCGCGTGAACTGGGCAAGCGCGGCATCGCGTTCATCTGCTCCCGCGAGAAGGAAGGCGCCGACAGCCTCGGCCCGCAGCTCAAGGAAGCCTTCGGCGGCGCCTACATCGCCAACGAGCGCTTCACCAAGGACAGCGCCAACCAGTGGCTGGCCAGCGGCAAGGCCGACGCGGTGGCCTTCGGCGTCCCGTTCATCGCCAACCCGGACCTGCCGGCCCGCCTCAAGGCTGACGCGCCGCTGAACGAGCCGCGTCCGGAACTGTTCTACGGCAAGGGCGCGGTCGGCTACCTCGACTACCCGACCCTGTAAGCCGCACCGCAGAAACGCAAAAGCCCCGACTCGTCAGAGCCGGGGCTTTTTCTTGCGCGTTCGCGACGCGCCTCACACACCTTCACAGCTGCGCAACAAAATCCCTACAAAATACGTAGCCCGCTATGTATCAACCCCCGCCGCAGGCGTATATAAAAGCACTCCTAGGCAGCGGGGCCAATGAACAGGGATCTTCATCGGCCTCCTTGATTGACACACGCTGATCCAAATACGCATTTTGTTTCATTTGCGCAGGGCGGGGCTCAGGCGCAGCATGTCCAACCCTGCATCGACCCAACGCTCGGCCTCGCCCTGCAGCTCGAAGCTGTCCGGCGCCAGCAGCCACTGATACAGGAGGCCGTCGATGTAGGCATGGATCGCGATGGCGGCCCGGGCGGTGTCGAGGTCGGCCGGCAACTGCCCGCGCTTGACCGCATTGCTCAGGGTCAGCCCGATGCCCACGTTGCATTCGAGGCTGGCCGCCCGACGCTGCTGGCGCAGGTCGCACATTTCATCGGTGAACTCGCACTTATGAAAGAGAATCTCGTTGATGCGCCGGGTCTTCGGATCCAGCGCGATCTGATGGAACAAATGAACCAGCAGTTGGCGCATGCAGCCCAGCGGGTCGACCTCGTCCTCGCTTTCGCTGGCCCGGGCCAGCTCGTCCAGCGGCTCGCGCAACGTGTCGAGCATGGCCTGGAGCAGATCGGCCTTGTTGCTGAAATGCCAGTAGATGGCGCCGCGGGTGACACCGGCCAGCGTCGCGATGTCGGCCAGCGTCGTGCGGGCCACGCCACGCTCGTAGAACGCGTGCTCGGCCGCTTCGAGTATCCGGCTCCGGGTCTCTTGAGCTTCCTCTTTGGTGCGACGGACCATGGCAGTAAAACCTCAAACAGGATGTTTCAGGGATGGCTGAATATCCGCTGAATGAAAAGGGGGTGATCTCTCGTGGATCGACAGCCCCGGCCTACAATTTCGAACCTTGCGACGACTTTTGTAACAGGGTGGGTACGCAGTCAAGGTGTTTACAAACAACCATGAACGTAAGTATATTCCTTAGCAAGCTACTTATCCACCCGGCATCCCTTTTTTACCCTTCCACCTTTCTTGTGCGCTTTTTGCGCGCCTGACCCGAGGATCTTCATGCAATTCAAGCCAGCTGTTACCGCTCTGGTCACTGCCGTCGCCCTGGCATCGCTGCTCAGCGGATGCAAAAAGGAAGAGGCGGCGCCCGCCGCCCCTCCTCCTCAGGTCGGCGTCGTCACCCTGCAACCCCAGACCTTCACCCTGACCTCGGAACTGCCGGGGCGCACCAGTGCGTTCCGCATCGCCGAGGTCCGCCCGCAGGTCAACGGCATCATTCTCAAGCGTCTGTTCAAGGAAGGCGGCGACGTCAAGGCCGGCCAGCAGCTGTATCAGATCGATCCGTCGGTCTATGAGGCGACCCTTAAGAGCGCCGAAGCCAACCTGCGTTCGACCAAGTCGATCTCCGACCGCTACAAGCAGTTGGTCGACGAACAAGCCGTCAGCCGCCAGGAATACGACACCGCCGTGGCCAACCGCCTGCAATCGGAAGCCGCCTTGCAGAGCGCGCAGATCAACGTGCGCTACACCAAGGTCTACGCGCCGATCTCCGGCCGCATCGGCCGCTCTTCGGTGACCGAAGGCGCGCTGGTGAGCAACGCCCAGGCCGACGCGATGGCGACGATCCAGCAGCTGGATCCGATCTACGTCGATGTGACGCAGTCTTCCGTCGAACTGCTGGAACTGCGCCGCGAACTGGAAAGCGGCCGTCTGCAAAAGGCCGGCGACAACGCCGCCGCGGTCAAGCTGACCCTGGAAGACGGCAGCCAGTACAAGCTCGACGGTAAGCTGGAATTCTCCGAAGTGTCGGTGGACCAGACCACCGGTTCGGTGACCCTGCGCGCCGTGTTCCCGAACCCGGAACACACCCTGCTGCCGGGCATGTTCGTCCACGCCCAGTTGCAGGCCGGCGTGAACAGCGCCGCGATCCTCGCGCCGCAGCAAGGCGTGACCCGCGACCTCAAGGGCACCCCGACCGCGCTGGTCGTCGGCGCCGACAACAAGGTCGAGCTGCGCCAGCTCAAGGCCAGCCGCACCGTCGGCAGCCAGTGGCTGGTCGAAGACGGCCTGAAGGCCGGCGACCGCCTGATCACCGAAGGCCTGCAGTTCGTGCGTCCGGGCGCGGTGGTCAACCCGACCGAAGCGACCAACGTCGGCGCGAAGAACCCGGCCCCCGCTCAGGCAGCCGACAAGGCCGCCGGCGGCAAAGGGGAGTAATCCATGTCAAGATTCTTTATCGACCGCCCGATCTTCGCCTGGGTGATCGCCCTGGTGATCATGCTGGTCGGCGCCCTTTCGATCCTCAAGCTGCCGATCAACCAGTACCCGAGCATTGCGCCGCCCGCCATCGCGATCCAGGTGACCTACCCGGGTGCGTCCGCGCAGACCGTGCAGGACACCGTGGTGCAGGTGATCGAGCAGCAGCTCAACGGCATCGACAACCTGCGTTACGTGTCGTCGGAAAGCAACTCCGACGGCAGCATGACCATCACCGCGACCTTCGAGCAAGGCACCAACTCCGACACCGCGCAGGTGCAGGTCCAGAACAAGCTGAACCTGGCCACCCCGCTGTTGCCGCAGGAAGTGCAGCAACAGGGCATCCGCGTCACCAAGGCGGTGAAGAACTTCCTGCTGGTGATCGGTGTGGTGTCGCGCGACGGCAGCATGACCAAGGACGACCTGTCCAACTACATCGTGTCGAACATGCAGGATCCGATCTCGCGGACCGCCGGCGTAGGTGACTTCCAGGTCTTCGGCGCCCAGTACGCGATGCGCATCTGGCTCGACCCGGCCAAGCTGAACAACTTCAACCTGACCCCGGTCGACGTGAAGACCGCCATCGCGGCGCAGAACGTCCAGGTATCGTCCGGTCAGTTGGGCGGCCTGCCGGCCGTGCAAGGCCAGCAACTGAACGCCACGATCATCGGCAAGACCCGTCTGCAGACCGCCGAGCAGTTCAAGGAAATCCTGCTCAAGGTCAACAAGGACGGCTCCCAGGTGCGTCTGAAAGACGTCGCCGACGTCGGCCTGGGCGGCGAGAACTACTCGATCAGCGCCCAGTTCAACGGCAGCCCGGCCTCCGGCCTTGCGGTCAAGCTGGCCAACGGCGCCAACGCCCTGGACACCGCCAAGGCCCTGCGCAAGACGATCGACGACCTCAAGCCGTTCTTCCCGCAAGGCATGGAAGTGGTGTTCCCGTACGACACCACCCCGGTGGTGACCGAATCGATCAAGGGTGTGGTTGAAACCCTGGTCGAGGCGATC
>NZ_JBIVHR010000148.1:0-8947 GCF_044749305.1 Pseudomonas sp. NPDC089534
GTCCAGCTTGTCGTCCGCACGGTAATCGGTTTCGGTCTTGTAACCTGTCAGCAGGTTCTTCAGCTTGGTCTTCATGATCGCGCTGTTACGGCCCGACTTGGTGAATTCAGTTTTCTGAACCAGCCAAGGATCGTTGTCGATACGGAGCACGGTACCGGGTTTGAGTTCTTTACCAGTTTTCATTGCGAATATCCGAATTTGGATGGGATGTACAAAAATCTAGGCCGCGTATCATAGCCAATTTCGGTAAAACTGTACCAGCGCCGTGGCAAGATCGGCCTGCAAGGCCTGTTCCAGAGACCAGGATTCGGCGTGCCGCTGCAGTTGCGCCCAATGTTTGCGGGCCGCGAGCCAGTGCTGTCCGATGGGGAGTCCGGCGCTCCATGCCCGCCAAAGACCGCTTGTCGCCTCGGCTGCGTCCGACGAAAGGCCTTTCGTGTAGAGCGCCAGGAACGCGTCGAGCTTGTCCAGGTGGATGTCTTCTTCCTGCTGGTAAATGTGCCACAGCATCGGCCGTCCCGCCCACTGCGCCCGGACGAACGAGTCCTCCCCGCGCACCGCATTGAAATCGCAGCACCAGAGCAAGCGGTCGTATTGGTCCTGACGCACGAACGGGATGACCTGCACGGTCAGCGACCCGCGCACCTGCAAGGCGCCCGCCGTCAACGCATCCACCCCGAGCCACCGGGCGACATCGCCCAGGATCCGGCCTTCCGGCACCAGCAAATGGGTCGGCCGGGCATCGGCGGCCAGCACATCGAGCCAACTGGCCAGACCGGCGTTTTCGTAGGCGAACAACGAAATGAGCTGTGAACCCGGCGCGGGATCAATCCCCAGTTCCTGCAGGAATGTTCGCTGCGCCGCAGGATCCTGCTGAAACGCCTGACGCTGCTCAATCAACCCCTGCTCGCGCAGCAGCCCGCCGGTGCCTGGCTGGAACCCCGGAAAGAAGAAGAACTTCTGCACCGACCTGTACTTCACCGACGGCAACCCGTGACACCCGACCACCCAGTCTTCGGCGCTGAGGTAATCGAGGTTCATCCACAGCGGCGGCTTTTCCCGATCCGCCATGGCTTCCATGTACGCACCCGGCAACTGACAGGCGAACGCGGCGATCACCACATCGGCCGCATCCGCCCCGGCCCATTCCGTCGGCCAGTGCCGCACCTCGACGCCCTCCTGCCGCTGCTGCGCCAGGCTCGGGTCGATTTCCGGGCAGATGCGCTCGAACGCCCGCAGGTCATCGACCCACAGGCGCACCGCCAGCCCATGTTCGGCCACCAGTTGCCGGGCCAGGCGCCAGGTCACGCCGATGTCGCCGTAATTGTCGACCACGGTGCAAAAGATGTCCCAGCGGGTGTTCAGTGCCGACATTAAATGCTCCCGTTGGCAAAAACGCCGATTGTCCGCATAAACGCGCTCGCGGAGAAGAGCCGACGCCGATCAATCTTCGTGCGACAATCGACACTCGCCCGCACCCATTCGCCAGGAGGCTGCCATGCCCAACCGCCCCAACCCCCGTCGCCCGTTGCCTGTCCAGCTCAGTGCGCTGCAATTGACCGGCAGCATCGCCTTGGGGCTGTGGCTGGGTTTCCTTGCCATCGCACTGACCTGGTGGCTGGCCGCCCATCTCTTCAGCCGCCAACTGGCGCCGGTGACCGAGGTCGTCCAGCAGATCGGCCGCCCGCCGGCCGCCGCCCAGCCGCAGCCGCAACCGGAGCCGCAGAACCGGATGTTCGAGCAGTATGAAGAGAACCTGCGCAAGAACGAGCAGCAGGTGCGCCTGGATCAGGCCCGCAACAGCACCCGCAACCTGTCCAATCCGAAATGCCAGTTCTGGCTGCAGCAGGATCAGACGGCCCCGAGCGAAAAGAGTCGCGCCAACGTCCTGCAGTTCTGCGATTGACCATGAACAAACAGGCCGTCCACCAACTGATCCTCGACAAGCTGCGCGTCGATCTCGACATCGCCGAACGGGCAGCGCAAACCGCCTACGAGGCAGCGACCCACGAAGAGAACATCGCCGAGAACAAGTACGACACCCTTGGGCTGGAGGCGTCGTACCTGGCCGCCGGACAGGCCAGGCGCGTCGAGGAAATCCGTCAGTCGCTGGCGCTGTGCCAGAACCTGACCCTGCGCGCCTACGACGACAGCCGGGGCATCGAGGTGGGAGCGCTGCTCGGCCTTGAGGACGAAAACGGACGCGAGCAATGGCTGTTCCTGGCGCCGGATGCGGCAGGCCTGAAAGTCGATGTGGTGGGTCAGCCGGTCACCGTCATCAGTCCGCGCTCGCCGTTGGGCAAGGGCCTGCTGGGCAGGTTCGAAGGCGATGAGGTGGAGATTCTGGTGGCGGGCACCCGGCAACAGTTCGCTGTCACCGAGGTGCTCTAGAAGGGAGGCGCTTAGTGGACGGGCAGTTCGACGCCCTCGAACAGCTCTTCGAGTTCCTGCTTGTTGTGGCACTGGATGGCCTTGGCCATCACTTCGCGGGTCAGGTGCGGCGCGAACTTCTCGATGAAGTCGCACATGAAGCCCCGCAGGAAGGTGCCGCGGCGGAAGCCGATCTTGGTCACGCTGGACTCGAACAGTTCGCTGGCGTCGAGCACCACCAGGTCTTTGTCGAGCGTGGTGTCGACGGCCATTTTCGCCACGATGCCCACGCCCAGGCCCAGGCGCACGTAAGTCTTGATCACGTCGGCGTCGGCGGCGGTGAACACCACTTTCGGCGTCAGGCCTCGGTGGCTGAAGGCTTCGTCGAGTTTCGAGCGGCCGGTGAAGCCGAACACGTAGGTCACGATCGGGTATTCGGCCAGCGCTTCGAGGGTCAGCTTCGGCAGCTTGGTCAGCGGGTGGCCCTGGGGCACGACCACGCAGCGGTTCCAGCGGTAGCACGGCATCATCACCAGGTCGCCGAACAGCTCCAGCGCTTCGGTGGCGATGGCGAAGTCCACGGTGCCGTCGGCGGCCATTTCGGCGATCTGCATCGGCGAGCCCTGGTGCATGTGCAGCGCCACGTCCGGGTATTGCTTGATGAAATTGCTGATCACCGGCGGCAGCGCGTAACGCGCCTGGGTGTGGGTGGTGGCGATCGACAGGGTGCCTTTCTTCTCGTTGGAGAATTCCTGGGCGATCTGCTTGATGCTCTCGACCTTGCGCAGGATCTCGCCGGCGGTGGTGATGATGCGCTCGCCGGCCGGGGTGACGCGGGTCAGGTGCTTGCCGCTGCGGGCGAACACTTCGACGCCGAGTTCGTCTTCCAGCAGTCGGATCTGTTTACTGATACCCGGTTGCGAGGTGTATAGGCTTTGGGCTGTAGCGGAAACGTTGAGGTCGTGGTGCGCCACTTCCCAGATGTAGCGCAATTGTTGAAGCTTCATATGAATCCCTCAAAGCAGGTAGACGCCACGGGCATCAGCGACGATATATAACTATATTAATGGTTTGAAGAATAAATCTAGAACTTTTTTATCAAAACGCCATTATTCCCGCTTCAGCGATCCCCCCGACGCCGACGCTCCACCAGCGGCACCAGATAAACCGGCACCTTGGACAATTGCAGTACCCGGGCCGCCGTGCGCCCCAACGGCGTTTCCGCGCCCACCCCGTGGCTGTGACTTCCTACGATCAGCAAATCGACCGAGAGTTTCTGCACCTGTTCGAGAATCACCTGCGACGGATCCCCTTGCAGCACCCGCACGGCACGGATCCGCTGCAGGTCCTGCTCCCCCTCGTCCCCCAGCTCTTCGCGGAAACTGTCGAGCACCCGCTGCTCGATATTGGCGATGACCGTCTTCAGCCCCTGACTGTGGAATTCGTTCAGCGCCTGTTCGTCGAGATAGCTTTGCAGCACCGATTCGGCGAACAGCCCCATGGGCTCCACCGCATGCACCACGTACAGGTCGGCGTCGAATGTCCGGGCCAGCGCCAAGGCGTGCTGCATCACTAACGGTGCGTACAGACCGAGGTCAGTGGCATACAGCATCGCACGAATCATGTGACCTCCCAGCGTGCCGACATGGCGGAGATTTGATTCAGCTTAGCAGTGCCTTGGCGACAGCGGCGGGCGGCGCAACGTCTTGAACCGCGAGGGCTTCAGAGCGCCGGCTCGTTGCTGATCCCGTGGGGCACATGGCCGGTGGCGACCACCTCCCGGGCAGCCTCGCAGTGGCCGGCCTGGTCGTCGAAGAACACGTCGGCGGCGAACGCTTCGAGGAACGCCGACTTGGTCAGGCCGCCCAGGAACAGCGATTCGTCCAGGCGGATGTCCCACTCGCGCAGGGTACGGATCACCCGCTCGTGGGCCGGCGCCGAACGGGCCGTCACCAGCGCGGTGCGGATCGGGCAGTCGTCCTCGGGGAATTCGCGCTGCAGCACGTTGAGCGCCGCCAGGAAACCCTTGAACGGCCCGCCGCGCAGCGGTTCCCGCGCCGACTCGCGCTCCTTGGCCTGGAACGCCTCCAGTCCGCCGGACTGATAGATGCGCTCCGACTCGTCGGAAAACAGCACGGCGTCGCCGTCGAAGGCGATGCGCAGTTCATCGCTGGCCGCACGGCCGGCGCCGCCGGACAGAATGGTCGCCGCCGCGAACCCTGCGTCCAGCGCAGCGCGCACATCCTCGGCGTGGGTGGAGAGGAACAGGTCGCAACCGAACGCCTTCAGGTACGGATAGGGGCTGCGACCGCCGACGAACGCGGCCCGGGAAATCGCCAGGCCATAGTGACCGATGGAATTGAACACCCGAAGGCCGGTGTCGGCGCTGTTGCGCGACACCAGGATCACCTCGACCCGCGCCCGCCCCAGACGGGCATTGAGGCTCAGCAGCTTTTCCACCAGCGGGAAGGCATCGCCCGGCGCGAGGATCTCATCCTCATGTTCGATCTGATACTGCCGGTACGCCTCGACACCGCTCGACTCGTAGACCTTGTGGCTCTCGCTCAGGTCGAAGAGCGCGCGAGACGAGATCGCCAGCACCAGTTTGTCATCGATGTTCTTTGCCATGCCTTCCCCTTGCCTTGTGCAAAAAAATCACGCGTTGCGTCGGTCAATGAAGCCCAACGCGTGGTACAGCGCCCCGATCCTCGGCAACTCGCACCCCGCCGCCTTGGCCGCCGCCAACGGCCGGGCGTAGATCGCCTCCAACTCCAGCGGCCGCTTGTGCAGGAAATCATGATGCATGCTCGGCCAATAGTCCGGCATTTTCTCGGTCATCATGAACAGATAGTCGGCGTAGCCCGGCGGCATGTCATGACCGCAGGCCTTGGCGCCCTGCACCACTTCGGCCATCAGCGCCTTGATCAGCGCGCGGCTGTCGGCGTCGGCCATCAATGGTGTCGTGCTCGCCCCCAGCAGCACGGACAGGCCGTTGTAGGGAATGTTCCAGACCAGCTTCTGCCAGCGTGCTTGACGCAGGTCGGGCATCGCCTGGGAATCGATGCCGGCGGCGCGGAACAGCCCCGCGCCCTCCTCGACGATCGCCATCCGCGCCGCGCCGTCCGGCGCCGGGCCGCTGTGGTAGCCGACGTTCACCGCCCCCAGCGCCTGATGGGTGATTTGCCCCGGCCCCTCGCGATGGACGCAGATCAGGCACAGGCCGCCGAGCAGGTGCAGCGAATCGGGCAGCAACGCCCGCAGGCTGTCCTCGACGTCCAGGCCGTTCTGCAGCAACAGCACCTTGGCGCCGGGCTTAGCCGCCCGGACGATCGCCGGCGCCAGGTCGGCGGTGCCGGTGGTCTTGGCCCCGACCAGCAGCCAGTCGCACGGCGGCATGTCGTCGGCCTTTGCGTAGGCCTGCACCGGGTCGAGCGTCAGCGCGCCGTGCACCGCGCTGTCCACCCGCAAGCCGCGCTCGGCCACGGCGCTGAACTCGCTGCGCAACAGAAAGTGCACATCGAAACCGGCCCTCGCCAACATCAATCCGTAGAACCCGCCGATCGCGCCGGTGCCGATGATCCCCACCGCCGGCCTGTTGTTCACTGTCCCCGTCATGGCAACTCCTCTGCAATTCGCTCCAGCGCCCCGGCCACGGCGGCATTCAGCTCGCCGGCGCTCAGACGCGTGTGCACAGCACCAAAGAACTCGCCGTCGCGCACCACAAACAGCGCCGGCAAATGAAAGACCTGATAACGCTCGACCAGCCCGCCGTTGTCGCCGGCGTCGATCCAGCACAGACGGTCGACCGCAAGCTTCAGCGTCGGCAGCGTCTGGCGGGCATACCGGCACGAGGCACAGCCCGCGCTGGTGAAAATCACCAGCGAAACGCCGTTCATCGCCAGCAGCCGTTGGTCGGCGTCGAAATCGGTCAGTTGCGATTCGACCACTATACTGGGGGAAACAATGTCAAATGGACGACACAGGGAGTCTGTGCTCATGGGACGTTTCATTCCTCATCCGGACGATGTGCCCGTTGAATTAACTTTGCTCACGCCTGAATGCATTTCGCGGCAACGGCTGAACACTATCAGCCTCGGCGGCATCGCTTGCAATTACCATCGCGCCTGGCGCCATGGCACGGCGCTGCAGGTGCGCATGCCGACCCTCAACGCCGACATCTGCTATCCGGGTTATGTCGCCTGGTGCCTGCGGCGCAAGAAAGGCTACCTGGTGGGGATCGCCTTCACCGACGAACAGACGCTGTTCAGCGCACGGATGGGCGAACAGGTGTGCCAGATCGAACGCTACTGCCGGCTCAACGAAGCCCACGACGATCTCCAGGACATCCAGGCGCTGGCGCTGCAATGGGTCGAGCAGCACGCCGACGAGTTCTCCCACGACACCGTCCGCAAGGCCTTTGCGCACCCCGTACTGGACTGACAGGCGTCGGCAGGCCCGCCGCCCCGGCGCGAAAGCCCCCTGAACGGTTACTTTCCCATTGTCGAGCAGGCGCCTAACGCGCTAAGGTTCCGCTCCCCGACGCGCTCAATTCCGCTGTGCTCCGCCGCGCGGGGATCGCTGGCGGACGGCACCCGTGACCTGACGAGTAAACGATGGCTGATTTACCGATCAACGACCTTAACGTCGCCTCCAACGAGACCCTGATCACTCCCGATCAGCTCAAGCGCGATATTCCCCTGAGCGACGCTGCCCTGCGCACCGTCACCAAGGGTCGCGAAGTCATCCGCAACATCCTGGACGGCACCGACCACCGCCTGTTCGTCGTGATCGGCCCGTGCTCGATCCACGACGTCAAGGCCGCCCATGAGTACGCCGATCGCCTGAAGGCGCTGGCGGCGGAAGTCTCCGACACGCTGTACCTGGTCATGCGCGTGTACTTCGAGAAGCCACGCACCACCGTCGGCTGGAAAGGCCTGATCAACGACCCTTACCTGGACGACTCGTTCAAGATCCAGGACGGCCTGCACATCGGTCGCCAGCTGCTGCTGGACCTGGCCGAGAAAGGCCTGCCGACCGCCACCGAAGCCCTCGACCCGATCTCCCCGCAGTACCTGCAGGACCTGATCAGCTGGTCGGCCATCGGCGCGCGCACCACCGAATCCCAGACCCACCGCGAAATGGCTTCCGGCCTGTCCTCGGCGGTCGGCTTCAAGAACGGCACCGACGGCGGCCTGACCGTGGCGATCAACGCCTTGCAGTCGGTCTCCAGCCCGCACCGCTTCCTGGGCATCAACCAGGAAGGCGGCGTGTCGATCGTCACCACCAAGGGCAACGCCTACGGTCACGTGGTGCTGCGCGGCGGCAACGGCAAACCGAACTACGATTCGGTCAGCGTCGCCCTGTGCGAACAGGCGCTGACCAAGGCGAAGATCAAGCCGAACATCATGGTCGACTGCAGCCACGCCAACTCCAACAAGGATCCGGCGCTGCAGCCTCTGGTGATGGAGAACGTCGCCAACCAGATCCTCGAAGGCAACCAGTCGATCATCGGCCTGATGGTCGAGAGCCACCTGAACTGGGGTTGCCAGGCGATCCCGAAAGACCTCGCCGACCTGCAGTACGGCGTGTCGATCACCGACGCCTGCATCGACTGGAGCGCCACCGAAAACACCCTGCGCAGCATGCACGCCAAACTCAAGGACGTGCTTCCGAAACGCCAGCGCACCTGACGGCGTTGTCGCAGGCATAAAAAAACGCCGGGCTGAGCCCGGCGTTTTTTTTGGGGAGACGTTCAGATCTTGGCGGCGCGCTTCTGATGGCGTTCCATGTAGCGCTCGACGTAGGAGCACGACGGAATGACGGTGTAGCCCATCTCATCGGCGTACTGCAGCGCCCGTTCGGTCAGGGCCGCCGCGATGCCTCGGCCGCGCAACGCGTTGGGCACGAAGGTACGGTAGATGTCCAGGGTCTGTTTCCCCAGATCCATATAGGTCAGGTAGGCACGATGACCGTCCACATTGGTCTCGAACTGATGACCAGCCTGGTCATGGTGGATGGACAACGCCTCGCTCATCACTACTCCTCGCGGGTCTTGGATTCTGACCCCTACCTTACCGATGTTTTCCCGGCGAAGGAACATCTACGCCACCCCGTGCCTGATGGACACCGAGAAGAACCGCACCGATCTCGCGCAACCTGGCACGTGACAAATATTAGGCACCATTGGCGCAAATGCTCAAGGCACACTTGTCAACACGCTCGCCGGCGACGGCGGCTCCGGTGGACGCAGGAGGCGAAGCGCAAGACGTCGTCTGCGCGCTCCGCACACCTGAACATTGCCGGATGTTGAGACGTAAGACGTGCCCCGTCTTTTTAAGTCACCTCAACAGGGCAGAAGATTGGCGAAGCACCGCACAGAATCGGAACAAAAGTATGGACGAATCCATATAGACGGACTTCGGCCGGGAACGGAAAACAGCATTGCCCGACGGGAACTTTTTCTCATTAACTCGCTCATCACGGGCCTTACAGCTGGACATTTTTTATACAGACCCGTTAAAAGTTGCTCTTTCTGCTCTTCCCGGTGTTGGAGCTGTTCGTATTCGTCAAGGTGGCG